>JBAZQW010000021.1:0-16065 GCA_041645005.1 Desulfotomaculaceae bacterium
TTGTATTGCTCTTTATGTTTCCTGTAATGACCATTGCACGAGCTTTTCCACCAATCTTTTGTTTTGCAACAACTTGGTTGTGGAAATGCCTTATGGCATACTCGTTGGATTCCACATATCTCCTCAACTTCTTTTGAGCCTTTTTAGAGTCAAAGAGGGGATCTTCCTCAATTATTTTTGCTATCTTATAATAGCTACTAATGGGTAGTGTAGTATTTAAGTACGTCAAGAATAAAGCCCTCTTGAATTGCCTGTTTCATTGTATAGCTGTGGAATGGACGGTGTTTTATTTCATCTTCTTCAGGATAGGCAACCCCAAAGGTTTCAAGGGTTTTATTTTTGGGTGTAGCTGTAAACGCGAAATAGCTTGCGTTTGGCAGCATTTTACGTCCTTCCAATATCTTGTTTATTTTATCTTCTGTTGTTTCGTCCTCGTCCTTGTGCCTCCAATATATTTTACTGGCTTGCAAGATGTCGAGGCACTAAGTTGAGTTAGCAACAAGCCGTTAGTTAATAATTTCTATTATTAACTTTAAAATCCTCTATGAATTAAATATTGGCGGGAAAGCTGTCAACGAAAGCACTAATAAGTTATACCCGCAGATTTTTAAGAAAGTTAGCATAAAACCAATTTTCTCTTCAAAACCAGTAAACATTTAAAGAAATAAAAAGAGCCTCCGGGAATTATCTCGGTAGGCTCTAACATTTTTTCAATTATTTTTCCTTCATCATTGTTAAAGGAATTCCCTTTCGATAGATGTTGATAACGTCGGCATTATCAAGATTGGTGTAACCTTACCATATCTAAACAGTGTTACCTTAAAAATTATTGCAAGCTAAAAACGTCGCCGCCGGTGACAATAAAAATTTTATGAAAGTATACCGGTAGGTGATTGAAAAATAGTTAAAAATTTGTTAGTCTGGAAACACACAAGAATACCGAATTTCGACACTCTTGGGCTGTGGATAACTTACGTATCTTGTGATGTAGAAAATCGCATAGGGGATAAAGTCAAGCGGGAGTAGGGCTCCGGGGATCGCCTTTTTAACAAGATTCAGGTTCTTGTGCCCGTAAGGGTGTGAAGGTTCAAGTCCTTTCTGCCGCACCATACTTTAAAGCCAAGGTTGAAAGACAATCTCCTGTGTGAAATAAAAACACAGGGGATTTTTGTTCCTATAATAAAGATTGAAACAGCCTGGAAATGAAGTAAGTAACAGCGGCCAGACAAAAACAATATCCTATTACTCTTTCTATTTCCGTGTCATCTTTCTCCAACCAGCATAACAACTTTTCGATAACGCAAAAATCAGTTTTCAAATTTATCATGGCACTATCTTCTTTCCAGACTCTTTCCATAAAAAGATTCTCCCCCCTGATGCGTACATATGTTTGTGTTTATATTACTAGCGAACGTTAGTTCTGTCAAGTATTATTTTTATTCTTATTGGAATACTTAAGAAGTGTAATTTGCGGTATTCCTGAATTAATCTAAATTTAAGGAGGTGGATTTCTTGGCCCAAGTAAAGTGTACGGTCAGTGAGTGCAATTTTAATAAAGATGTGCTTTGCAGCGCTCCAATGATTGAGGTTACACGCAACCACATTCAGAGCGCCGCCAAGTCCGACCAAACCAAATGTGAAACTTTCAAAAAAAAGTAGTCTAAAAAGAACCAGCCGCAAAAATGGCTGGTTCTATTATTATTGTCACATTTTAAAAACCCTCAAAATAAACTATTTTACCTGGGGGTGATTAAAAATTGACAATGCTGGCTAATGGAATATTTGAAGGAGGCGGCGTAAAAGCGTTTGCCATGCTTGGCGCCGTCTACGAGGCCGAGAGAAGAGGCTATACCTGGGTTAATGTCGCCGGCACCTCTGCCGGGGCTATCATTGCCTCATTTGTGGCAGCGGGGTATACAGCTGAGGAAATCAAGGAACTGGTGTGGAGTCTTGACTTCAAACAGTTCAAGGACAAGGACTGGCTTGGACAGATTCCCTATGTGGGGCCTGCTCTGAGACTATGGTTTAAAAACGGTTTATATAAGGCCGGCTTTCTTGAAAAATGGGTCAGGGGCAATCTGGCCGCTAAAGGAGTATCCACTTTCAAGGATCTTGTCCTTAAAGATTTTGAAAACGATCCTAAATGCCGCTATAAACTTGTGGTTATAGCCACTGATGTTTTCAGGCGAAAGCTTTTGAGGCTGCCTTGTGACATGAAAGATTACAATATCAACCCCGATAACCTTGATGTAGCTGCGGCGGTGAGGATGAGCGCCAATCTGCCATTCTTTTACGAGCCATACACACTACCTTATTTTGAAAACAAAAAATGTAAACGATATAGTTATATAATAGATGGTGGAGTTTTGAGCAACTTCCCGGTCTGGATTTTTGACGGGGAAAAGATGCCGCCCTGGCCCACCTTTGGCTTTAAGATTGTAGAACCTGAAGACAGCGCACCCTCCCGTATCTATAACCCCTTTGACCTTTTTAAAGCAACGCTGACAACCATGCTTGAAGCCCACGACAGACTTTTTGAGTTGGACCCCAAGAGCAGCGTCCGGACAATTTCCATACCCTCCCTCGGAGTCAAAACAACTGACTTTGATACAATTGACAAGCAGAAAGAGAATTTGTTCCTGTCCGGCACGCAGGCGGCGAGAAACTTCTTTGAGGGCTGGAATTTTGAGTCCTATAAAATGCTTTATTACAACCCTGCATCGTCGAGACCGGCTTCCGGCAAATAACCCGCTGGTAAAAAGGTTTGACATTTCTCTGTCTCAAAGTTAATATTATTTCAAGATCAACACCCCTTAAGGTCACACGTTTTTTCTTATTACCAGTGAAGCTGCGAGACAGCTTTAATTTTTTTACAAGGGGGCTATGCCAATGCAAGCAAAAACAAAAAAAGAAGATTCCAAAGGCAACAGGCCATAAAAAAGACTGCGGAACTTACGGCGGACCGCGACGGGCTTGGCTGCGCCAAACTGGTGGTATTCGCCAACGTGCCTGAAGACAACCCCTTCATGGCGGGCGCCTTTCACGGCATAGGTGAGCCTGAGTGTGTTATTAACGTGGGCGTCAGCGGCCCCGGTATGGTTAAAAAAGCCGTTGAAACAGTAGAAGGCGAAGATTTTGGCATTCTGGCCGAAACCATCAAGAAAACCGCTTTCAAGATAACCAGGATGGGGGAACTGGTCGGGCGCGCCGCCGCCCGCAAGCTGGGTGTTCCTTTTGGTATCGTTGACATATCGCTCGCTCCCACCCCGGCCATTGGAGACAGCGTCGCCGAGATACTGGAGTCGATGGGACTTGAACGCTGCGGCACACATGGAACCACCGCCGCCCTGGCGCTTTTAAACGACGCTGTAAAAAAAGGCGGGGCCATGGCTTCATCTTATGTGGGAGGACTGTCAGGCGCCTTCATTCCGGTCAGCGAGGACGCCGGCATGATCCGGGCAGTTGAGGCCGGCTCATTAACCCTGGATAAACTAGAGGCCATGACTTGCGTGTGCTCTGTCGGGCTGGATATGATCGCCGTTCCGGGTGATACCTCCGCTGAAACCATTGCCGCTATTATCGCCGACGAAGCCGCAATTGGCGTGATTAATAAGAAAACAACCGCTGTACGCTTGATCCCGGCGGTAAATAAGAGAGTTGGCGATTATGTGGAATACGGGGGTCTTCTCGGCAGGGCTCCGGTGATGCCGGTAAAGCCGTTTTCATCAGCGGCATTCGTCCGCCGGGGAGGACGCATCCCCGCACCCATATGTAGTTTAACAAACTAATATATTAATAACGATCCTAAACTAAAAACCTTCTTCTGCCGAATACATCACCGCAGAAAAAGGTTTTTTCTTATCTCTGAATTATGTGATCACAATATCTTATTCTTCTATAATTTTGACCAGGACCTTCCTCTGCCGTGGGCCGTCGAATTCGCTGAAATAGATACCCTGCCAGGTTCCCAAAAGAAGCCTGCCTCCGGTGATAAAAACAGAAAGGGAAACACCGAAAAGTGATGATTTGATATGCGCCGCCGAGTTTCCTTCCAGGTGCCTGTATCCGTCATTTAAAGGCACTATTTTTTTCAGTTCCATAAGCATGTCCTCAACAACGGTTGGATCGGCGTTCTCGTTGATAGTCAACCCCGCGGTGGTATGCGGGGTAAAGATCCGTACCGTACCCTCTTTGACACCGCTCTGCGACACGATACGTTCCACTTCGGCGGTAATGTCTACTAAATGGTTTCTTTCTTGCGTCTGCACCACCATGGTATGTAATTTTGCCGCCATGACTTCACCGCCTTAAGCTGATATTTTGAGCTATAAATTCAAAACTTTATGTGAGACAATTTTTTTATACCACCTGAGCTGGCTCAAGTCAAATAATAATGTTGCCTTCAAAATAAAATCATCCTGCCGCTTACCCAGGATGATCATTATTTTTTGTGCCGGGGAAAATCATATCCTAAAAGTAAAAATCTCTGGTCCCCAGGCTTATCTGCTCCAGTCTTTGCGCAGCTTTGTTTTTCACCGACCGTTTGCCGACCAGTTTGAGGTGTTTGGATATGGTATCCTCCCCTATTTCCCTCGTTTCTGGTGTGGCATAGTCCAATAAAAATTCTTTAAATGTTAGAATGGCGTTAGGCTGGCAAACATTTTGAATCTGCCCGCTCTTAGCCAGGGCCATAAAACGGTCGCCTGTTCGCCCGCTGCGATAGCAGGCTGTGCAAAAGCTCGGGATATAACCGGACTTACATACGCTTCTGACTATTTCGTCCAAACTGCGGTGGTCATCCACAGCGAACTGCGGCGCCTGCTCATCTTTATTAGTGCCGTTCTTTTCCCTGCAGTAACCTCCTACTCCCGTGCAGGACCCGGCGCTCAGTTGGGATATACCGACTGATATCAATTCATCACGGAATTGTGCACCCTCACGGGTGGATAAAATGATGCCGGTATAGGGCACAGCCAGCCGGAAAATAGCAATTATCTTTTTAAAGTCCTCGTCTGAAACAAGATGCGGGAAATCCTCCAGGGTTACACCATGCGCGGGTCTCATACGGGGAACGGAAATTGTGTGCGGGCCTACTCCAAACACTTCTTCCAGGTGCAGGGCATGGAGCAGCAAAGCCAGGACTTCATACTTGTAATCGTACAAACCAAAAAGCACGCCCGAACCGACATCATCAATACCACCCTCCATAGCCCTGTCAAAGGCACAGGTATGCCAGTCATAGTCCCTCTTGGGCCCGGAAGGGTGCATCTTTGCGTAAGTTGTTCTGTGGTAGGTTTCCTGGAATAGAATGTAAGTGCCGATCTTGGCTTCCTTCAGGCGCCTGTAGTTTTCAACCGTGGTAGCGGCTATGTTTACGTTAACCCGCCTGATGCTGCCGTTTTTTTCTTTTACTGAATAGATAGTGTCCAGAGCATCTGTTACATAATCGATTGGGCAGTTTTTGGGGTCTTCCCCGCATTCCAGGGCCAGGCGTTTGTGGCCCATTTCCTCCAGCACCGCAACCTCTTCCTTGATTTCCTCCATGGTTAGCTTGCACCTGCCGAATTTATTATCACGCCGGTAGCCGCAGTAAACACAATTATTGATGCAGTAGTCGCTGATATATAAAGGCGCAAAGAACACCAGCCGCTTTCCGTAAATCTTTTC
Source organism: Desulfotomaculaceae bacterium (assembly GCA_041645005.1). Lineage (GTDB taxonomy): Bacteria > Bacillota > Desulfotomaculia > Desulfotomaculales > Pelotomaculaceae > Pelotomaculum_B. The sequence goes on from JBAZQW010000021.1 coordinate 5,668, forward strand.
TTTAATCTGGCTGGCTGTCCGGTAAATATGATCCAGGAGAACCGGGTCGTCAACCTGCAGTAGTACCGCTACTTCGTCTGGAGTCAAGCCGCTTGAGAGAGCAGCCTTTTCAATAATTCTTTGGGTCTCTTCCCTGGAAGCGGTTTTTGCCTTCTCCAATAATCCGAAAATCAACTCGTCATTAATGAAACTAGCTTCTGACACGGCCACAAAAAATCACTCCTCCTCAAATTTTTTATAAACAGTATTGTCAAATGAAACACATAGCGAGTGTCCATAACCACCGCTCACAGTTCGCCCGGCATCCTGTACCGCCTTAACAGCCCTGTTGTAGCTTTGCGCCGGAGTGTCCGTGACACCCAGTTTTCCCGGGTAGATGATATAGCTTTCCCGGTATGTTTGAGGAGTCATATTCGGCATGACCACGTTGGCGCCGCATTTGAGGGCTTTCACCCTGCCCGATGGATGGATGGATGCCGCGGAGGTTGTGGCCGGAAGGTGAGCGCAGGGCATGGCGAGCCTGACTACTGCCAGGGTTTTAAGGGTCATTTCCAGCGTTCCGCCGGGCGCATTCCCCAGCGGTGTTTGCTTGTTCGGTATAAAAGGTCCTATCCCCGCCATTTCAACTTCCAGGTCGCGCATCAGGATTATATCGTCCGCAAGGGTTTCCAGGGTTTGCCCGGGCAGGCCGACCATGTTGCCTGAGCCTACCTGGTAGCCCAGCTCACGCAGCCATTTTAACCTCATTATCCTTCCCTCCAGGAAGGTTCCCGGACGTAAATCCGAAAAAAGTCCGGCGGCGCATGTTTCGTGTTTTAACAGGTAGCGGTCGGCTCCAGCTTCCTTGAGCAGCTCGTAATCTTTCTTTGACCTGTCTCCCAGGGAAAGCGTTATGGCCAGGTTTAGCTCCTTTTTAAGATTGAAAACAATCTCGGCCAATCTCTCCGCTGTGTAAAAGCTGTCTTCTCCGGATTGCAGGACGATAGTCCGGCAGCCCAGGCGAGCAGCCTCGCGCGCGCCTGCTATTATTTCCTCCGCTTTCATCCTGTACCTGGCCAGGTCAGCATTATCCATTCTAAGACCGCAGTAAAAGCAATTCCTTGTGCAGTAGTTTGAAAACTCGATAATCCCCCTGAAGTGAACATCATTGCCCATGTATTTAAAACGTATCTGATCAGCAAGTTTAAAAAGTGCTTCGCTTTCATCTGTGCCGGCGCCGAGCATCGTTATTAAATCTTCCCTGGACAGATTTTCAGATTTACCCGCCCGTTCAAGCACTTCCGCAAACTCCGCTCTCAACATAATTCCCCCTTAAACCTGTATAAGCACCACTTCTCAAACTACATGATTCTAAAATAACAGTTTTTTCAGGAAGGCTCCTTTTCATCAAACAAGCGTAAAATGGCCGGAAAAGGTGAAAGCGCCCTTTTGAGAATACCGTGCACATGAGCGATCAGTACGCCGTAGTTCACTATCGGCACACCGGCGCCGGCAGCCTGCATAATCCTGTGCAGCATTTCCTTGCGGTTAATCATGCATGCGCCGCAGTGGATGATCAGCTTGTATTGCTCTAAATCTCCAGGCAGTTCAATGCCGCTGGACCATTGAAACCGCAGTTCACCACCTGCTTTCTGGCGCAGCCAGCGGGGTATTTTCACTGTACCGATATCATCCGCCACACGGTGGTGAGTACAGGCTTCAGAGATCAGCACTTTATCTCCGGGCTTCAGATCATCGACCGCCAGCGCACCGGTTACCAGGGTTTCCAGATTCCCCTTGTAACGGGCGAAAAGTATTGAAAAGGAAGTCATCAGAATATCTTTGGGAGTATCGGCGTCTACTTTTAAGAAAGCCTGTGAATCGGTTATCACGATTTTAGGCTTTTGCGCCAGGCCGGCCAGTGCTTTCTTCAGCTCTCTCTCTTTGACGACCATGGCGATGGCATCGTTGTCCAGGATATCCCTGATTGTCTGAACCTGGGGCAGGATAATCCTGCCCTTCGGAGCGGCCAGGTCAATTGGCACAACCAGCACAGCAGTATCACCCGGTTTGATCAGGTCGCCTACTATCGTGGGAGCGGTCCAGTCCTTCGGGGCTGACCGGATCATCTCTTTTTTCAAGTTATCCATTCCCTGCCTGGTAACCGCGCTGACCGGAACAACCCGAATGCCCAACTTGCTCTCCAGTTCTGTCAGCTTCACTTCAGGATTAAGATCAACCTTGTTAAGCACACCCACCACGGGCACTCCCTGTTTTACAGCCTTGTCGATCAGGTTTAATTCGTATTCTCCCACGTCCTGCCCGGGATCGATTACCAGAATAATCAAATCAGACTTATCCAGCACGCCTATAGTCTTTTTAATCCTTAATTCACCCAGTTCGCCCACATCGTCTATGCCGGCGGTGTCAATTATCACCACGGGGCCGACCGGCAGAATCTCCATCGACTTGTAAACCGGGTCGGTGGTAGTGCCAGGCACACTGGAAACAATAGCTATATCCTGGTTGGTAAGAGCATTGATCAGGCTTGACTTGCCGGCGTTCCGCCGTCCAAAAATAGCGATATGAAGTCTGCTGCCCCTAGGTGTTTCATTCAAACTGCCCACGCTCATTTTAATCCCCTGCCCTTTCTTAAAATTTTTGCCCCGGCCACACCGGGCCTGGTCAGTTCACCAGGAGTAAACAAGGCTTCCAGTTCTTCCTCTGTATACAGCCCGGACTCCAGTATTAACTGCCTCAAGTTCTTCTTTCCCCTATAGGCTCTCTTGACCAGTTCCGACGCCAGGTCGTATCCCAGGTGCGGCGTTAGAGCGGTGATGAACCCGTAGCTTTCCTCCAGCCAGCGCCTGCACCTTTCCTCATCAGCTTGAATATTTTTAACGCATTTTTCAGCAAACAAATTGGCCGCATTGATCAGCATTTCCAGCGAACTGAGCAGGTTATGGGCAATGAGGGGTATAAAAGCGTTCAGTTCAAGCTGGCCACCTGCGGCCGCCGCAGCGATAACCTGGTCGTTTCCCATTACCTGAAAAGCAACCTGTGTGGCCATCTCGGGGATAACAGGGTTTACCTTGCCCGGCATAATGGAGGAACCAGCCTGCACCTGCGGCAGCCTGATCTCGGCCAAGCCTCCCAGCGGCCCTGATGAAAGAAGCCTGAGGTCGCCGGCAATCTTGGCCAGATTAACCGCGGCGGCCTTTAAAAGGCCGGATATCTCCACAAAAACATCAGCGTTCTGAGTTAAATCAATCATGTTCTCTGACCTGGCCAGCCCTATTCCGGTAATAGACCTTAATTCCTCGATGACAGTGTATATATATTTGTGATTGGCGTTCAGCCCGGTGCCAACCGCGGTTCCCCCCATGTTTACCTGGCGCAGCCTTTCCTCTACCTTATACAGACGCCAGCGATCCCTGGCTACGGCTTCGGCAAAGGCGCTGAATTCCTGGCCGAGAGTTACCGGTACCGCGTCCTGCATTTCAGTACGGCCAAGCTTCAGGATTCCGGCGAATGACGCTTCTTTGTCCTGCAGGGCTGACTGCAAACCGGCCAGGGCCTCGCTAAGTTCAAGAACCATACCGATAGCCGCTATCCGTAGCGCGGTTGGATAAACGTCATTGGTAGACTGGGACATATTCACGTGCTCCAGCGGGTGCACCAGGCTGTAGTCTCCTTTTACCCCGCCAAGCAACTCGATGGCGCGATTTGCGATCACTTCATTCACATTCATATTGGTGGACGTGCCGGCGCCGCCCTGAAACGCGTCTACAATAAACTGTCCGGCGAGGCCCCCGCCGGCTATTTCTCCGGCCGACTGCACAATCGCTTCCCCCAGGCGGCGCTCCAGCAGTCCCGCGCCCATATTGGCCAGGGCCGCGGCCTGCTTGACCTGGGCCATAGCCCTGATTAAAGCCGGGTGAGTCATAATACCCGAAACCTTAAAATTACTGGCCGCCCTGACGGTATGGATACCGTAGAAAGCTTCGCGGGGCACTTTAATTTCACCCAACGGGTCCTTTTCCACACGATAGTCCACCGAAAATACCCCCAGACAATACATTTAATCTTACTTTGCCACCAACGCAGACCTTACTTTAACACCTTTTAAATTACCCAGCTTGCCTGTCATGGCGCCGATTTCATCGGTAGATCCGTCGATTATTAACGATATGACAGATATTCCCCGCTCCCGGTATGGTATACCCATCCGTCCGACTATAACTTCATTGTGCTCGCTAAGAATGCTGTTAATCTTCTGGGCGTTTTCCCGGTCCTCCACCACGATCCCTATCACACCGATCCTGTGTTCCAATTTGCACACCCCCTTAAACTTAAAAAGCCCTTTTTCCGCAATGCGAAACAAGGGCTTAAACACGCCATTTTGCCTTCCTCCTTGAGAGCGGGGCAGTTCCCTTTTTCGCAGAGTCCGTTTAACATAACCCTTCACGATGTTATACACATCTGTGTCAGGTATTTTTTAAGTTGTGCTTATGTAATATTATACTCCGTCTTATATTTAAAACAATACAGATTTGAAATTTTTATGAATAGTTAAGTCTGTGCTAATATGTGCGAATAGTAAAAAAAGTCTCTTTCCAGCAAGCTGGAAAGAGACTTTTAAATAGGCTTATTTTTTATTGACGCCCCGCTGCGTGTAGTGAGTATGCAGCAGTTCGTGAGACTTGTGTCCCAGCGGCTTCTCTAGAAATTCCTCATACAGGGTTGTGACAGCCGGGTTCTCGTGGGACTTGCGCAGAACCATGCGCTCGTCCTCGGTATAGATGGCGTCAATCCTCTTGAGGCGGATCTCGGTATTGGTCGGAATGGGAGAACCACCGCCGCCGATGCAGCCGCCTGGGCAGCACATGACTTCGATGAAGTGGTAATCAGCTTCGCCGGCGCGGATTTTGTCCAGAACCTTGCGGGCGTTGCCCAGTCCGTTGGTGATGGCCACTTTAACAGGAAGATCGCCTACCTGCACGGTAGCTTCTTTCACTCCGGTCAGGCCCCGGCACACTTCGAAGTCAATATTCTCGAGGGTCTGGCCGGTAACAACTTCGTAAACGGTCCGCACCGCGGCTTCCATAACACCACCGGATGCTCCGAAAATTGCGGCGGCGCCGGTGGAAATCCCCAGCGGCTCGTCATACTCTTCTTCCGGCAGGTTGGCGGCATCTAAGCCGGCCTGTTTGAACATGGCGCCAAGCTCACGGGATGTGAGAACCACGTCCACATCCTGGTAACCGCTGCTGAACATCTCAGGTCTCTGACATTCATACTTCTTGGCGGTACAGGGCATGATCGACACTGAGTAGATATCCGCCGGATCAACGCCCGCTTTCTTGGCGTAGTAGGTCTTGGCCAGGGCGCCGAACATCTGCTGCGGCGATTTGCAGGTGGAAAGGTGAGCCAGCAGGTCCGGGTAGAAGTGCTCACAGAACTTGATCCAGCCAGGGCTGCAGGAGGTGATCATCGGCAGGGTGCCGCCGGTGGTTACCCGCTGAAGCAGTTCATTGCCTTCTTCCAGGATGGTCAGGTCAGCTGTGAAGTCGGTGTCGAAAACCTTGTCAAAGCCCATGCGGCGCAGTCCGGAAACCATCTGGCCGGTGAAAATGCTGCCAGGCTCAGCTCCAACAGCTTCACCAAGCTGTACCCTGACGGCAGGCGCGGTCTGGACTACAACGTGCTTCTTGGGATCGGCCAGGGCGGCCCATACTTTTGCGGTATCGTCCTTCTCAACAATGGCGCCGGTTGGGCAGACCAGTGAGCACTGTCCGCAGTTGACACATTCCATGTTGGCCAGCTTCTCGTTGAAGGCCGGCGCGATCAGGGTGTCAAAGCCCCTGTTTTCAGCACAGAGAGCCTGCACGGTCTGCACATTGGTGCAAACTGAAATGCAGCGGCGGCAGAGGACGCACTTGCGGGGATCCCTTTGAATGGATGGGCTGGAGTCGTCAATCGGATATTCCGTCTTGGCGCCGTCAAAACGCACTTCTTTAATACCAAATTCTTCAGCCAGTTTCTGCAGTTCGCAGTTCTGGTTGCGGTTGCAGGTAAGGCACTCCTGCGGGTGGTCCGAAAGAATTAATTCAAGAACTAATTTGCGGGCTTTAATAACCGCCGGGGTGTTGGTGCGGACGACCATGCCTTCAGCAACAGGAGCTACGCAGGCCGGTATAAATGTCCTCGCCCCCTGCACTTCAACCATGCAGATGCGGCAGGCGCCGATAACGTTCAAGTCTTTCAGATAACAAAGAGTCGGGATCCTTGCTCCCACTAATTGAGCGGCTTCAAGTATAGAAGCTCCTGCTTCTACCGCTACTTTCTGACTATCAATTGTTAAATTTATCATTTTCACATTTTCCCTCCAAACTCCCGTATTTTTCTACATTACCTTTTTCAAAAAGCTGCGGGAGCGGCTTTTATTCCTTAAACTCGCAGACGTTGCAGGCACACTTCTTATCCTTGATGTGCTCCTCGTACTCGTTCCTGAAGTATCTGATAGTGCTCAGAACAGGGTTGGGAGCGGTCTGGCCGAGGCCGCACAGCGCAGTTGCTTTAATCGTGGTGGCCAGCTCGATCAGAAGCTCGATATCGCCTTCTTTTCCTTGACCGTTGCTGATGTTGTCAATAATCTCATACATCCGCTTGGTGCCGATCCGGCAGGGAGAGCATTTGCCGCAGGACTCATCCACGACAAAATCAAGGAAGAACTTGGCGATGTCAACCATACAGGTGTCCTCGTCCAAAACGATCATACCGCCGGAACCCATTATCGCGCCCAGCGCTCCAAGAGAATCATAGTCGACAGGGGTGTCCATGTGCTCTGCAGGGATGCAGCCGCCGGATGGTCCACCAGTTTGCACGGCTTTGAATTGCTTCTTGCGCGGGATGCCGCCGCCGATTTCAAAGACGATTTCTCTTAAAGTGGTGCCCATCGGAACTTCAATGATACCGGTGTTGTTAATTCTGCCGGCCAGGGCGAACACCTTGGTGCCTTTGCTCTTCTCGGTGCCAATGGCAGCATACCAGGCAGAGCCCTTGAGAATGATCTCGGGAATATTGGCCCATGTTTCAACGTTGTTAAGGACGGTTGGCTTGCCCCAGACACCGGCATTGGCCGGGAAGGGAGGTCTGGGCCTCGGCTCACCGCGTTTGCCCTCAATGGAGGTAAGCAGAGCGGTTTCTTCGCCGCAGACAAAGGCGCCGGCACCAATCCTGATTTCAATGTCGAAGTTGAAACCAGTTCCCAAAATATCTTTGCCCAAAAGTCCGTATTCACGGGCTTTTTCAATAGCATAGCTTAATCTTTCAATAGCCAGAGGATACTCCGCTCTTACGTACACATAGCCTTGTTCCGCCCCAATCGCGCGACCGCAAATAGCCATGCCCTCTATAACGCTGTGGGGATCGCCTTCCAGGACGGACCTGTCCATGAACGCGCCCGGGTCACCTTCGTCACCGTTGCAGACCACATATTTTGGGGTTCCTTTGGCTCCAGCAGTGAATCCCCACTTCATGCCGGTGGAGAAGCCTGCGCCGCCACGTCCGCGTAGACCTGATTTTTTAACTTCCTCGATAATTTCTTCAGGCTTCAACTGAGTAAGAGCCTTACCAAACGCAGCATACCCGTTGTTGGCAATATAATCCTCGATTGAAGTTGGATCTATATAGAAGTTGTTGCGAAGCACGATTTTTTTCTGCTTTGCAAACAGGTCGATATCGTCAACCTTGGGAGTAGGTTCTTTCGCCCCGGGCGACCTGTACAATAAGCGCTGTACCAGGTTCCCCTTCATGATATGCTCCTCAACAATCGCCTCGGCATCCTTCGGCTTCAACCTGCGATAGAAGGTAGCGTCTGGATATACAATTGCCACAGGACCCATATCGCACGGGCCCAAGCAGCCGGTTAAAATAATCTGTACCTGATCTGCGATCCCGTTCTTGCTGAGTGATTCCTTCATGGCATCTACTACATCGAGACATTTAGAAGATATACACCCCGCGCCACCGCACATCATGACGTGGGCTTTTTCAGTTGCGGACGGTACTCCTTCACGAATCTTAAGGACTGCCCGTCTACTTTCTTTTATCTTTGCCAGTTCGTCCAAAGACTTCACTTAATTACACCTCCGTTTAAATCCTCCAGCCATTTCTGAAGATATCCCTTTTTGCGCGTCTGACAACCCCCCTCAAGGAATTGCATACAATCAATTATCTTAAGACCAGGGGATATCAAGTAGGATTTCAATTGTTATTACGCGTACTGTTCCAGCAATGCGGGGATAAGCTCCGGCTCCAGACGGCCGTGTACATCTTTACCGTCGATAATCATTGCCGGCGCCAGGCCGCATGCTCCGATACAACGCACGATCTCCAAAGTATACCGGCTGTCTGGAGTAGTCTGGCCGGGTTTAATATCCAGTAACTCTCTAATTGTTTTGGTAACCATTTTTGTTCCCTTAACGTAGCAGGCTGTTCCAGCGCAAACGCTGATCTTATGTCTGCCCCTGGGAATCAAGGAAAAGAAAGCATAAAAAGTAATAACACCATAAACTTCCTGAAGCGATACCCCCAACCCTTCAGCTATCTGCACCTGGACCCACTTGGGAAGATATCCTACAAGCCCTTGGGCCTTGGTCAGCACCTGGATTAGTCCGCCGGGATTACCTCTGTACGGATCAATAACCTTATCTAGTTGTTTGGTCAGTTCGTCGTCACCGCAATTGCACGCACATGCTACCACAAGTCTGTACCTCCCTTGCTTAATACCTTTAAAATCTCCTCACCAAAAAACCCATTCCTAAAAAACCCTTACAAACCTCTACCATGAAACTTTAGGAAGATTTGCTGTATATTTTTAGCTCACCCCCTTATGTTACAATGATGTCTTACATTAAAAGTTAACTTAAAGATTTCGTCACAAATAGTATTTATCCTTCTGGTTTTTCAAAAATATTTGGGGCTAAAAACAAATTTTTAAAAACAGTGTTATAGTAAATTAATTTTAAATATTTTATGTGTGTTTCATCAATAATCGTAATTAATTCCTTTTAAAAATAAATAGCTCTTTTTAGTAGGCGACAAATAAGATCAAATTATAGAAATATTTGCACTTTTACTTAATAATAGTCTTAAAAGAATTCCTGGCAGCTATTAATGTTTGTTCTATTTCTTTTTCACCATGGGCCAGTGAAACGAACGCGGCTTCAAACTGCGATGGCGCAAGATAGACACCCTGTTCCAGCATCGACTTAAAAAAGGCGCTAAAATAAGAAGTGTTAGAAGAGCAAGCGGTAACGTAATCATTCACACTTCCGCCGGTAAAGAAAGCGCACAGCATAGAACCGACCCGGTTCAAACTTACCTCAACCCCGTTAGTCAATGCGGCTTCCCGCAGACCTTGCTCAAGAGACGCGGCTTTTTGCTCCAGTTCCTCGTAAATCCCCGGCTGATTTAAGATTTCCAGGGTGGCGATGCCTGCAGCTACCGCCAGTGGGTTGCCTGACAGGGTCCCCGCCTGGTAAACCGCTCCCGCAGGCGCCACGCACTCCATTATCTCGCGTCTTCCACCATAGGCGCCAACCGGCAATCCACCGCCGATCACCTTGCCCAGGCAGGTAAGGTCGGGGGTTATTCCGTATAGCTGCTGCGCCCCTCCGTAAGACACGCGAAAACCAGTCATCACTTCGTCAAATATGAGAACGCTCCCATACCTGGTGGTGAGACTCCTCAGTCCTTCAAGAAAACCTGGCGCCGGTGGAATGACACCCATATTACCCGCCACTGGCTCTACAATTACCGCCGCAATATCTTCACCTTCTAATTTAAACACTTCTGCCAGGTTTTCCAGGTCGTTAAAGCCTGCTATTATTGTGTTCGCCGCAGATCCGGCAGGAATCCCGGGACTGGTGGGGATACCAAGAGTCAGCGCGCCTGAGCCGGCTTTAATCAACAAAAAATCGGCATGCCCATGGTAGCACCCCTCAAATTTGACAATCTTGTTTCTGCCGGTATAACCGCGGGCTAACCTTAGCGCGCTCATAGTAGCTTCAGTACCGGAGTTTACCAGGCGGAGCATTTCCACCGACGGAACCGCCGCCGCAACCATGGCTGCCAGGACGGTTTCCATCCCGGTAGGGGCGCCAAAACTCGTCCCCACATCGCTTAAGCACCTCTCCAGCGCCTCTACCACGCGGGGGTGCCGGTGGCCCAGGATCAGCGGACCCCAGGAGCCAACGTAATCAATATATTCATTGCCGTCTTCGTCATAAATTTTTGCGCCTGACCCGCTTTTTATAAAAACAGGGTTTAGACCAACTGACTTAAAAGCTCGTACCGGACTGTTCACGCCGCCAGGTATGAGTTTTTGCGCTTCTTTAAAGAGTTCAATGGACT
>JBAZQW010000022.1:0-16013 GCA_041645005.1 Desulfotomaculaceae bacterium
AAAGTCGCCGGGAAGGTGGATTCTGGTCCTTCTCCTGGCCTTTGTAGCTCTGGGCGGCCTGTCCGGTCCGGCGGGTTTAACAGCCATGACCCAGTACGTGCTGGGTTTTGGCGGAGGATTATGGGCGGCTCTGTCTTTACATCTTGCTTCCAGAAAAATCAACGGGCGGGCCCGCCGCTGGTTGGAGTCAGGAAGCGTATCAATCGCGCTTTTTGCTGTAACAGCGGTCCTGGCGGTGCCTCAGTCGCCATTTTTCCCGGCAAATCTTATAAACTACCATATGTTGTACCAGACGATTGGCTTTCACATCCAGGTTATGCGCGGCCTTTTTATAGTCTGGACTATAGTGGCTGTCTGGGGATACTCGCAGGAGCTTATTGGCGCTGAAACAGGGCGCGATTTTCAGAGATTACGTGCCAAATACACTGTGCGTTTCGTAGTTATTCTGTTATTTATCTTTGGCCTTGGCCTGGCTGCGACCGATTATTTAAGCCGGAACGCACGCACGGATTTAGTGAATGAAAGTACCAGCAATATAAACGCTTTAGCCAACCACTTGCAAGATCAGATGGAAGAGACAGATCACGCGGTAATGTCCATAGCGGCATCCCCTGAAGTTTTGCCGGCTTTGGTGGATGGGGGGGAACAAAATGTGGCCCGTGCCAACTTTATCCTTGACCGTTTCAACGAGGCTTTGGATGCACCGGTCTGTTATTTGTTGGATGAAGATGGTACTGTCATAGCTTCCTCCAACAGGAATGACCCTGACAGCTATGTCGGAAACAACTACGGATTCCGCCCATATTTTAAACAGGCTATGAGCGGGAATGCCGGAAGTTATTATGCACTGGGCCTAACATCGGGGGAGCGGGGTCATTATGTCAGTTACCCGGTTATTAGCGGGCGCGTCATTGGGGTCGCTGTAATTAAAAGAAAAATAGACAGTGTGGAACTTGGTTTTAAACAATACCCTTATTGCTTTTATATCGATCCACACGGGATTGTGTTTTTGTCCAGCCGACCGGACATGCTTTATAAGGGCTTGTGGCCTCTGGAAGAGAGTGCGCAAAAAGAACTGATAGAATCCAGGCAGTTCGGGACGGGACCGTTCGAAACCATGTCTTTGCAGGAAGTAACAAATAGAGCGGATGTAGTGTATGATGGTCAGCGTTTTCTTATCAATCGCAAGCAGACCAGCCCGGCGGGGTGGTCAATTGTTTTATTAGCGCCGATGGATAAAACGCGTCCGGCGGGTCTTTTGGGGATCATCATCACCTTCTGCCTGTCTATTCTTACAATCAGCTTTTTCGTGACAACGCAGCGGCTGACCGAGTCCGCCGTACATACGGCGACCTCTGAAGAAAACTACCAGTCGGTTTTCAACGGGGTTAATGAGGGTATTTTTGTCCACGAAATGATCAACGGAAAAATAATAGATGTTAATAAAAAAATGTGCGAAATGTATGGCTGCACCAGGGAGGAGGCTGTAAACGCCCAACTGGTAAGGTTTGTTGCCGGCGAGCCTCCATATACCGTCAAGGATGCCGCCTTATTGCTGAAGAAGACGGCCGACGGGGAGCCGCAGCTTGTTGAGTGGTTGGCTAAGGACACTGCTGGGCGGCTGTTCTGGACCGAGATTAATTTGAAGAAAGCGCTGATCTGTGGTAAGGAGTGCATACTGGCAGTTGTGCGTGACATCACCGTCAGGAAAATGGCGGAGGAGTCCCTCCAAAAATCACAGGCCAAGTACATGAATTTGTACGAGAATGCCAATGACATTATTTTTTCCAGCGATCTCAAAGGCAATATAACATCCGTTAACCGGGCCGCGAGTAATGTATTTGGTTATACGAAGGAAGAGCTTAAAACAATGTCAGTGTCGGATTTATTGACACCCGAAAGCCTGGAGCACTCCAGAATACTGCTTGCCAGAGCTTTGGCGGAAAAGACCGACCTGGCTGGGGCTCAGCCGTTTGAAGCAGGGATTTTTACCGCCTCTGGCGAGAAGATATACCTGGAAGTCCGGACGCACCTTATCTGGAAGGGAAGTGAAATAAGTGGTTTCCAGGGAATCGCGCGCGATATCACCAGGCGCAAACAGGCGGAAGAAGCGTTGCGTTCCACTCACCAGCAGCTTCTGGATATCGTCGAATTCCTTCCAGACGCAATTATTGTTGTCGACCAGGACAAAAAGGTTATTGCCTGGAACAGGGCTGTTGAGGAGATGACAGGCGTCGGCAAGGATGAAATGCTTGGCAAGGGCGACTACGCGTATGCCGTTCCTTTTTACGGAAAACCTAGGCCGATTTTGATTGACCTTGTTTTTGAGGATGACAAGCAGGTGGAGAGGTGTTATGAACACCTTGAACGGAAAGACACCACGTTATATGGAGAGTCCTTTTTGACTTTGCAAAGGGGCAAAAGAGTGTATTTTTGGGCCAAGGCCTCCCCTCTTTATGATAATGAAGGGAAGCTGATTGGCGCAATTGAATCAATTCGTGATATAACCGAGCGCAAGTGGGCGGAAGAAGCTCTGCGGGAATCCGAGGCCAATTACCGGACGGTCTTTGAAAACACTGGCACCGCACTGGCGATATTTGAGGAGGACACCACTATAGCCCTATCCAACACGGAGTTTTCACGGCTGTCCGGTTATCCAAGGGTGGAAATAGAGGGTAAGAAAAGCTGGACGGAATTTGCGACCAAAGAAGAGTTGGGAAAAATGCTCGAGTATCATTACGCCCGCAGGGGCAACCGTTATGCGGCGCCAGGTGCTTATGAATCCAAGTTCATTAAAGGCAACGGGGAAATCAGGGATGTCCTTGTGACTGTGGCCTTAATTCCGGGGACCCCAAAAAGCGTGGCTTCCTTTCTGGATATTTCAGAACGGAAGCGGACGGAAGAGCAGTTGAAATACCTCAGTTTGCACGACTCCCTCACCGGTCTGTACAATCGTACTTTTTTTGAGGAAGAAATGCGGCGGTTGGCAGGAAAACGCGATCTGCGGGTCGGTATGCTGATTTGTGATATAGATGGTTTAAAGCTTGTTAATGACACCCTCGGGCATGAGGCTGGTGATAGACTGCTGATGGCTGCCGCCGGAATAATCAGGGAATGTTTCCGTGAAGGAGACATGGTTGCGCGCATAGGAGGCGACGAGTTTGCCGTCTTGCTGCCGGATGGTGATGAAATGATCATTGAAAAGGCGGCACAGAGGATTAAAGAAGAAGTTGAAAAATATAATGCCGCCGGAGCGGTTCCCCCATTGAGCATGTCTATAGGGTTTTCTATGAGCGGCAAAACAAAGGGCAATCTTAGCGAAGTTTTTAAAGAAGCGGACAACAACATGTACCGGGAGAAACTGCACTGCGGCCAAAGCGCGCGCAGCGCCATCGTTCAGACCTTAATGAAAGCGCTGGAGGCGCGGGACTATATTACAGAAGGGCATGCGGAACGGCTGCAGGAACTGGTTGAAGCTCTGGCCTCCGCCATCGGGCTTCCGGAGCGCAGTTTGGCCGACCTGCGCCTGCTGGCGAAGTTTCATGATATTGGCAAGGTGGGCATACCCGACCGTATCCTGTTTAAACCAGGCCCCCTGACATCTGATGAATATTCCGAAATGAAGAGGCACAGTGAGATTGGCCACCGGATTGCCCAGACCAACCCCGATCTGTCACCCATAGCCGGCTGGATCCTGAAACACCACGAGTGGTGGGGCGGCCAGGGCTATCCACAGGGGCTCAAAGGAGAAGAAATCCCGCTGGAATGCCGCATTCTGGCCATTGTTGACGCCTTTGATGCCATGACCAACGACCGACCCTACCGCAGAGCTTTATCCCGGGAGGAAGCCATAGCTGAAATAAAGAAATGTGCGGGCACCCAGTTTGATCCGGAGCTGAGCAAGGTTTTTTTACAGGTATTACAACAAAGACAGTAAAAAGCTGCTCATGAAAAGATTTGTGTTTATTGTAGATAAAAGGCATTCATTTTAAATATTGAGCAGGAACTGTAAAACCGGATGTGGAAAAGTGTAACGCGGTTAAATAAATCTTTGGGGGTGAAAACCATGGGAAGGACCATCGCTATAGCCAACCAAAAAGGTGGAGTGGCCAAGACAACCACGGCTGTTAACCTTGGCGCGTGGCTCTCCCTTATGGGACAAAAGGTCTTGCTGGTGGATATTGACCCCCAGGGCAACGCCACTACCGGAGTTGGCGTTGATAAAAGAACGCTTGAAAAATGTATTTATGACACTCTAATCAACGGACTGCCTGTTCAGGAAGTAATAGTGCCAAGCGCGCTGGAAAATTTCGATCTGGTTCCCGCCACAATTGAACTGGCGGGTGCGGAAATAGAACTGGTTGGCCAGGTTGAGAGAGAAAAAAAATTAAAAAAGGCGCTTGGAGAGATCAAAGAGAAATATGATTTCATTTTTATAGATTGCCCTCCTTCGCTCGGACTCCTGACTATAAATGCGCTTACAGCCGCCGACTCCCTGATCATACCCATCCAGTGCGAGTATTACGCCCTGGAAGGGCTTGGACAACTTCTCAACACATTTCACATGGTGCAGCAGAATCTGAACAAAAACCTGGTTTTAGAGGGGGTTCTGCTGACCATGTTCGACGGCAGGACTAACCTGTCCATCCAGGTGGTTGATGAGGTTAAAAAGCACTTCAAGGGGAAGGTGTACGGAGCTATCGTACCGCGCAACGTGAGGCTGAGTGAGGCGCCAAGCCACGGTAAGCCGGTAATGGTTTATGACCGGCGCTCCAGGGGGTCGGAGGTTTATTACGAACTGGCGAAAGAAGTGATGGGTATTGAGTAAGCGCAGAGGGTTGGGCAAAGGCCTGGAGGCGTTGATCCCTGTTGTGGTAGAAGGCGCCAAGGGAAAGGATATACTAAAGGAGATAGGTATAGAAACAATCCGGACCGCTCCCCGCCAGGCCAGAAAGTTGTTCGATCAGGAAAAACTGGATGAGTTGGCCTCCTCCATTAAAGAACACGGTGTAATTCAACCAGTCGTGGTAAGGCCGCTGACAGATGGTTTTTACGAGCTTATTGCCGGTGAGAGGCGCTGGCGGGCATGCAAAAGCCTGGGATACCAGAGCATTCCCGCGGTAATCAAGGAATACCCGGATCTGGAAGCAACAGCCGCGGCCCTGATCGAAAACGTGCAGCGCGAAGATTTAAGTCCGCTGGAGGAAGCCGCGGCCTACCGCCAGTTGATGGAGGATTTTGACCTGACTCAGGAGGACGTTTCCAGCAGAGTTGGGAAAAGCAGGCCATTTGTGGCAAATATGGTTCGGCTTTTGGGACTGCCGGTGGAGATCAAGGATATGATCGCGTCAGGCCGGCTCAGCGCCGGTCACGCCAGGGCGCTGCTGGCCATAAACGATAGTAAAAAGCAGCTTGCCGCCGCTTTTAAGATAGCCAGACAACAGTTGAGCGTCCGCCAGGCAGAAAAAATAGCCAAGGCCATGATTGAAGAAAAAGAAAAAAGAGTGGAAAGCAGAATCTTGCGTGTTCACTACCTGCTCAAGGCCGAAGAACGATTGAAAAGATTGATTGGCACAAAGGTAAAGGTAAAAGAGCTGCCAGGTGGACGTGGAAAACTGGAGATAGATTTTAGTGACGAGATAGATCTTAAAAGGATCCTCGATCTGTTGTTAGGCGTTAAAAAAGGATAAAATGTTTCACGTGAAACATTCTTTAAACCGTCTTGATAAACAGCATAAGATAACCGGGCTGCTCAAGGAGAGTCGATTTATTGGTAGGTACTTTTGTAAATGCCGCGGCCATTATTTTGGGAACGATTACCGGCATGATTTTTAAAAAAGGGATACCGGAGCGGGTCCGGCGCACTATCCTGCAGGGGATCGGTCTGGCTGTAATCCTGATAGGTTTGCAGATGTCCTTGCAAACCCGGCAGGTGCTTGTGGTTGTAATCAGTTTGGTGCTCGGTGGCTTGACCGGGGAGTTGCTGAATATAGAGGGCGGACTTGAGCGCCTGGGCCAATGGCTTGA
Source organism: Desulfotomaculaceae bacterium (assembly GCA_041645005.1). Taxonomy (GTDB): domain Bacteria; phylum Bacillota; class Desulfotomaculia; order Desulfotomaculales; family Pelotomaculaceae; genus Pelotomaculum_B. Next base: position 6,028 of record JBAZQW010000022.1, read on the forward strand.
GTCCCTGCCAAGAATAATCCCTTCTTAAAGCCTAAGACTTTTTGTTTTCTTTGTCGACAATTTTAAAAAGAATATTTTAGCTACGCTGACATTTAATATAAGGCAGCGAAAGTTGCCATAAATTTTCTGTCGCTGTGCTGTTTTAAATTAATGTTGCTGGAAACAACTAAAGAGATACCCATCCGGAAAGGGGTAATGGTTGTGATATTTAAAGACCGGACTGACGCCGGGAGACTGTTGGCTGAAAAACTCGCCGGTCGCATTGGGAAGGACGGTGTTGTGCTGGCGATCCCGCGCGGCGGTGTGGTTGTGGGAGCTGAACTGGCAAGAAAGCTGGGCTTGAAGCTTGATCTGATCATCCCACGGAAAATAGGATCCCCCCAGAATCCGGAGGTGGCTCTCGGGGCTATTGCCCAGGACGGCGCCGCCATCCTTGACCGCCGCCTGATAGAGCTGCTTGGAGTTACTGATGCAGAGTTAAAAGAGATAATGACCTACGAATTAGAAGAAATAAAACGCCGGATGTCTCTCTACAGGGGAAGCGCAAATCACAGGAATTATACCGGAAAGCAGATTGTGGTAGTGGACGACGGCATCGCTACCGGTTATACAATGCTGGCAGCCCTCCGCTCGGCCCGAAATCTTCGCCCGCGGGAATTAATCCTGGCTATTCCGGTAGCTCCGCCGGAGACGTTGGAAATATTGAAAAAGGAAGTCGAGCATTCTGTCTGCCTGCTCACGCCTGCCAATTTTTACGCTGTAGGCCAGTTTTACGAGAGTTTTGATCAGACCGATGACGAAGAAGTAGTTAAAATATTAAAAGAACTTAAAGAAATCGAGAAATAAATGGCCCTAAAACGCCTGGGCGCTTTGCTGGCAGGCAAACTCTGAGACGGCTTTGCTCAGTCCGCTTACAATTACGTCAGCCAGCCTCATCACAATATTCAGGCGGGTGTTTTGAAGAACCATGTATTCCATGAACCCACCCACATTGACGATACCTGTTATGTGTACCTGGCCGACCGGGGGAAGGTTTTTATTTACCCCGGCGCCAGGCTGCAGGGAGCCGTCCCCCAGATTAATGCACCCCACATTTTCAATCCGTCCGAGACAGGCATCAATGGCAATGATAAAAGGATTCTCATGATTTCTATGTATTTCATCAATCTTATCCTTTAAATTGCTGGCGTGAACGGGGTTTTCCAGGGTGCCGTACACCGCGAAAAAATCCTGCTGCAGGGAGATTGTTTTTGATCCTACCAGCGGGCCGAGGCAGTCTCCTGTAGAGCGGTCGGTGCCAATGCAGAGCAACACCTTGGGGTTGTCGCTTTGGATACCGTATTTTTTAAGGCGGGAAACCAGGTCCCACGCAAATTTACTGGCCGCCATCGTATCTTCCACATGGATCCTTGTTCTTTCAGAATTTTTAACTGCTTCTTGTCCGTTTAGGGCGATCATTTTTACCTCCTGCAAATAGCAAAACTACTATATTCTATTTCCAAAGGGGGGGCATTTTATTCCTAACAGGGAAAATTTTTAGTCAGAAGCCGGCCAGAGCAGGCATAGTATTTGAAAAGACCCCGTTTCTTTTCTGCCATGACCACTTTAAAGGTGGTGTTTATAATCGGGCGCAGGGAAAGCCGCTGGCTTCTGGCCAAGGTCATCAGCACTTATATCGGTTCGATCATAGGAGCAGGATTTGCTTCCGGGCAGGAGATCATGCAGTTTTTTGCCCTGCACGGCAGGTCCGGGCTTTTTGGCGCGGCCATAGCAACGGTTCTTTTTTCTTACCTGGGTATGCTGGTAATGTTTCTTTCAATAAATATGCGTTCAGGCAGTTACAAAAAATTATTGGACTTTTTGCTTGGATCAAAAGCGGGAGCGCTGCTGGACATTTTAAATCTGTTGATGCTGTTGGGGGGGTTGAGTGTTATGCTGGCCGGCAGCGCCGCTGTTTTTGGTGAGCATTTTGGCTTGCCCGCCAGGTTCGGGGTGTGGGTGGTGGCAGCGCTGACTTCACTGGTGCTTATGGGAGGGGTGCAGGGTGTCCTCCGCGCTAATGTTTGCCTCGTCCCTTTGAAATTTTTAGCGGTGGTGGCAATTTCACTGGCAGTCCTGCTGGGAGGCGGTCACCCGGGGATGTCTACCCCGTCGCAAATAAGCGGTGGTGTGGCGGGTCACTGGATAATGGCGGCGTTTTTATATGTCTCCTATAATATGGTTGTGCCTGTGGCCGTTCTTTCTTCATTGGGCCAGGTTGTTCCGCTAAGGATAGGACTGGCAGGGGGGCTATGCGGGGGCCTGCTGCTCGGTCTGGCCATATTCCTGGTCGCTGCAGCTGAGCTGTCCTATCTGCCCCAAGCAGCTTCCTACCAGATTCCACTCCTTTATATGGCCGGCAGTCTGGGGCACTCTTGCCGCTGGGTGCTGGGCTTTTTAATCTGGCTGGCCATTCTCACCACCGCCATCGCCAACGCGCACGGCTTTGCCAGCAGGCTGGCGCCGGCAGGCGGCAACCGTTATCGATTGATCGCCGTCAGTGCCTGCTTGCTGGCGCTTCCCCTGTCAACTTTCAGTTTTGACGGCCTGGTTCGTTTTTTGTATCCGCTTTTCGGTTATGTCGGCCTGGCGCTTCTAGCAGCGCTGTTAGTAAGGCCGCTGGTATATTTTTTTAGAAAACGCTAAAAAACTCTTCACATAAGTTAAGGATTCCATATAATTAACTAATATACTGATTTTAGATGGAGGAAATAAATTGAACTGGCTGGATTGGTTAATCCTGGCGATACTGGCCTTTTCCGTCGCGCAGGGTATGCGTTACGGTTTAGTGGGAAGTGTGGCAAAACTGGCCGGAATACTGGTTGGTTTCGGGGTGGCTATCACTTATTACCGTGATCTGGCTGCATATCTAACTGTCCAGTGGAACCTTGAAGGGAAAATCCTGCCGTTGGCCAAAAAGCTTCTCGGTTTTTGGTTTCCTTTGAAAAGCACTGCGTCTCCGTCTCTAATGACTGATAAGATTGTTTCGACCGGAGGCTCGGCCGCCGGCCAGATCTATCCCTTCAGCGATTACGCTGATTATGCCGCCGGGGCGCTTGCCTCAACCATATTAAATGCCCTGTGTTTTCTGGCGCTGCTTCTTGTCGCGGTTTGGGCCGTGAACCTGGTCGGGTTTATCCTTACCAGGGTTGCCGCCATAGCTTTTCTGGGTCCTTTCAACCGTCTGGGGGGGCTTTTATTTGGAGCGGTCAAGGGGTTGGTCGTGGTGATGATTGTTTTAACCTTGATGTCGCCCTTTCAGTGGCTCGACTCCCTGCCGGGCGGCAGTTCGGGAACACCGGGAGTAACCCAGTCAAAAGGCAATGTTTTTTCGGGGTCAAAGCTGCTGCCTTACTTTGAGCCTTTATTTAATGCCATTAATCGGCCGCTGCCCGGGCCTTCCCCGGGAAAAACAGATCAGTCTATACCGGTTAAAACAATTTGACGATTATAATCAGAGCCGGATCGGGTAAAAATGCAGACATTGGCCGTTACAGACTGTCGACAAAGCTAAGCGGGTCAGCGGTCAGGGGACACACCGGCTAAGGAATGGGGACACACCTCTGTTTTAGGTATTCCTTTATCGACGAGGAATGTCCCCGATTTATGAGTCTGTCTTTGGAGCCGAGGAATGTCCCCAAATTAGTCTTTTATTTATGTAAACGGAGGGGTTGAAGATGACTGACGCCAAACAGCAGTACCCGGCCTTATCATTAGCCTACCGCCGGCAAAATGCCTGGGACAGGTTGCAGCAAAATGAAAAAAACTTTGTAGCCGCTTTTTGCGAGGACTATAAGACCTTTTTAAACGCGGCCAAAACGGAAAGAGAGGCTGTGGCAGTAGCACAGGGACACCTCACCGCGGCAGGTTTTCACCCCCTTGAAAAAACTTCACTGCTTAAGGCCGGTGATAAAGTATACGCCACTAACCGGGGTAAGGCCATAACCGCAGCCGTTATTGGGAAAAACCCGGTTGCAGGCGGGTTGAATATTATCGGTGCTCATCTTGACAGCCCCCGCCTGGATTTAAAGCCGCAGCCCCTGTATGAGGACGAAGGGATGGCTCTGTTTAAGACGCACTATTACGGGGGGATCAAGAAATACCAGTGGCTTTCCGTGCCCCTGGCGCTGCATGGTGTGGTTGTTAAAGTTGACGGCAGGGTCATACCGGTGGTAATCGGTGAAAAACCGGGTGAGCCTGTGTTTACCGTATCGGATCTGCTGCCTCACCTGGCCAAGGACCAAATGGACAAAAAAATGGCAGACGCCGTACCCGGAGAGAGCATGAATATTTTGGTGGCGGGTATTCCTGCCGGAGGGGAAGAGCTTAAAGACCGCTTCAAGCTGGCGGTGCTGGAAAAACTGAACCAGTGGTACGGAATTACTGAAGAGGACCTGATCAGTGCGGAAATCGAGCTGGTTCCGGCCTGGCCCGCCAGGGATGTAGGCCTGGACGGCAGTTTCGTCGGGAGTTACGGGCAGGACGACCGTGTTTGTGCCTTTGTTTCACTGCGTGCGCTGACTGAACTTAGCAACCAAGAGCGGACCGCGGTGTTGGTGCTGGCTGACAAGGAAGAGATCGGCAGCAGCGGCAACACGGGGATGGAGTCAGCCTTTTTTACCAATAACATTGCCGAGATCGCGTCCAGATGCGTGCCTGGTTACAGCGAACTGGTGCTGCGCCGGATTCTGGCCAACTCCCGCGCCCTGTCAGCCGACGTTAATGTCGCCCTTGATCCAAACTACGGAGATGTTGTTGAAAAGATGAACGCCGCCCGTCTCGGCGGGGGAGTTGTTTTGACCAAGTATACCGGCAGCAGGGGCAAATATTCTACCAGTGACGCCCACGCCGAAATGGTTGCGGACATCAGGCGTATATTTAATAACGCCGGCGTGGTATGGCAGACGGGTGAACTGGGCAAGGTGGACCAAGGGGGTGGCGGCACCATTGCCCACCTTATGGCCGCGCACGGCATGGATGTGATTGATTGCGGGGTCGCCTTGCTGGGAATGCATTCGACTTTCGAGGTCGCCAGCAAGGCGGATATATACATGGCCTATAAAGGATACAAATCCTTTTTGATGGATTAACCTGGCTGGACTGTTAGCCGAGGGGGAGTTTGTTTTGCCTAAATATTCAGTGGGTGATGTTGTTAAGACAAGAAAGCCGCATCCATGCGGCGGCGACTTGTGGGATGTTATTCGCGTCGGCGTGGATTTCCGGATTAAATGCCTGAAATGCGGCAGGGTGCTGCTGTTACCCCGCCCCAAATTTGAAAAGTCCGTCAAGTCGGTGGTCCAACAGGCCACCGCCGGCAACATTAATAACTAAAAACTTTTCACAGGATTTACAGGATTTTAACGATTAACAGGATTTCTATTTTTGGTGAGTTTGACACTAATTAATTATGTGTTATAAAAGTTCATTAAGGCATATAAGATTCTTAATTTTTTAACCAAATTAGTAATTTATTAATCCTGCAAATCCTGCAAATCCTGTTAATCCTGTGAAAATATTTTTATTTGTTTTACCCGGTTATGCGGTAAAGCCAGTTGGCGCCGCTGTTATTGTCCCAGTTGCTGAGGCTGTCCTTAAAGCAAAAATTCAGGCTGTTGCCGGTTTCCAGCCTGAGTGTTTTTTCCCAGCCGTTACCCCGGTATTCCATCGAATAATCACTGACACCGCTCCACTTGCTTGTGTCACCAAAGCCGCAGTGCAGGTATACCTGCCCACTTTCGGTCCGCGACAGTTGGCCGTTATAAAGAACACTCACTTCCCTGCCGTCACCGGTCAGAGGTTTTACCTGCACCCCTTGTATGTTATAGGAGTAAGCATACGGTTTAATCGAACTCATATTAATCGCCTCCATTCTTTTCTCCATACTTATTTTGTATCGATATGCCGCCGGTTATTAAGCAAAACGTAAAAAGTCGCCGATTTATTGCCTTCCTTTTTCTATCTTCCTTGCCATTTTTGTATTGCTATGCTATAATCGTTAAGTCTAAATTCATGACGGTTCCACCCTGCTCTACTCTCTTGAGTAGGGCCATAGTCCATAGGGAGGAGGTGATTGCTTTGCGCAAGTACGAGGTAGTCTTTGTTCTGCGTCCGGATCTGGACGAGGAAAAAAACGCGGCGGTCTTAGAAAAATTTAAAGGCCTGATTGAGAGCCAAGGTGGGGAAGTCCTTAAACTCGACAAATGGGGCAAGCGCAGGCTGGCTTATGAGGTGAAGGATTTCAAGGAAGGCGTTTACATTATTGTTCATATGAACGCCGAGTCCAAAGTGGCGAAAGAACTAGACCGCGTTTTTAAGATTACAGACGAAGTGCTAAGGCATATAATTGTACGCATAGATGTGTAGCAGCACTGTTTTAAAATAAGTCCTGACGGGCAGCTTTAATTTTCTCCGTGGATAGAAAAAAACAAGGCGGTGAAAAAATGCTCAATAAAGTGATTTTAATCGGCCGGCTGACCAAAGAACCGGAACTTCGATATACTCCAAGCGGAACGGCGGTGGCCAAGTTCACCCTGGCGGTGGATAGGCGCCAGTCCAAGGACCGGGAAAAGGAAACCGATTTTATTGACATTGTTGTCTGGCAAAAACAGGCAGAAAACTGCGCCAACTATCTCGGGAAGGGCCGGCTTGTAGCTGTCGATGGTAGGCTGCAGATCCGCTCTTATGAAGACAACCAGGGCATCCGCAGAAAAGCATCCGAGGTGGTGGCTGAAAACGTGCGTTTTCTGGATCGCGCCAAAGAAGTCGGGTCTGGTGCGCCAAGCGCCGGTCATGTTGCTGAAGGCCCTGATTATGGCAGTGAAATTAGCTTTAACGAGGATGATATTCCGTTTTGATTAACTAAAAGGCCATCGGCACAAAGGTGGCTGATGCAAGGAGGAATGGCGATTGAAACGTGAGAGAGGCCGCAGAGGTAAAAAACGGATCTGCAGCTTTTGTGTGGACAAGATGGAAGCCATTGATTACAAAGACGTACCGCGCCTCAAAAAATATATTACCGAGCGAGGAAAGATCCTGCCGCGCAGGATTTCTGGAAATTGCGCCAGGCACCAGCGTATGTTGACTTCATCAATTAAGAGGGCGCGCAACATAGCCCTCCTTCCGTTCACAGCAGAATAAATAATAAGGGGGAGCCGGGCGCTCCCCTTCAATTTTTCTTGGGATGTTTTTTGCGCAAGCCAGACAAGTCAGGGTTATTTCGCTTGAACAGGGGCTTCTAAACAAACCCAGCAACAAATAACAGGTAAATACAATATATCCGGGCAGGAAATAAAGCGTCTTTCGCAGAATAGGTTTAAGTCTAGTGAGCAAAGGAGGACTCTTTGATGATTCCAGCTAACCAGGAAGGCGGTATAGCCAAGAATATCAAGGTCATAGAGTGGCTGAAGGCCGATTTGATTACTTCCGTCTCGGCTCTTTTCAAGTCTATGCTCCGTGGCAGTGAGGAACTTATCCTGGATGCGCTGGCCAGTTTGCTCATAAACTGTTATGTTTTGGGGCGCCGTCTGGGCATAAACTTTTCCCGGCTGGATTTAAAAGTTGAAGTAAAGCTACGCCAGGGTATTGATGAGGATCACGAGGTGGAAAGGTGGTATGGTGATCTTTCAACCCTTTTAAATTACCTGGTTGACAAAAAGAGGTGATTCTTTGACAACAGGCGAGAAAAACAGAGCCCTGGCCCAGTGGGCTTTTTTTACATTACTTGTCGCTGTTATCGGCCTGGCCGGAATTTACTTGCCGCCTCTTTACTTTATTGCCACGATTTTACTCCCCCTGCCGGTAATGATGCTGGTGCTGCGGTTTGATATACGTTACGCGGCGCTTGGTTTGACGGCGGCGGGGTTGTTTCTTACGCTCCTGATAACAAGAAACATGGAAGCGACTTTTTATGTTTTACAATTTGGACTGCTGGGGATTTTTTACGGTCTATTATTCAAAAACCGGGTTGCCCCGGGGAAAAATATTGCTGCGGGAATTCTTTGCTCAGTTGCGTTAACGCTTTTTTACGCTGTCTGTTTTTATTTGTTAACCGGAAACAGCCCTTTTGTACTCGGTGAAGAAGGTCGCCAGGCAGCCGAACAGTGGTTGGCGGCCAACCAGAGCGCCGGCCTCTTTAATGATTTGCCCGCCGAGTGGCAGGTGTCTTTCGGTGAAAGGGTGATAGCGACTTTTGAACTATTGATACCAGGTCAGTACGTTGTTACCGCGGCGGCAGAGGCGGCTTTCACCTATCTAATTGCCGCTGCCTATTTGCGGCGGATAAACTACATTCTTCCACCGTCCCCTGCTTTCACAGCGCTTTCCCTGCCCTGGTACAGTGTGTGGGGGTTAATCATAGGCCTGGCCCTGACCCTGGCCGGAGATCTTTTTTCATGGGCGCCGGCGGCTAAAATAGGTAAAAACATTTTGTTTATTTTATTTTACTTGTATCTGATTCTAGGGCTCTCCGTTTCAGCTTATTTTTTCCGCAAGGTCAATCTTGCCAAGCCCATAAAATTTTTTTTGTTGATTTTATCCGCGGTGTATCTTCCCTTTAGCATAATGATTATTTTGCTCCTGGGGGTAGTGGATCCTCTGGTAAATCTGAGGCGGCTGCAGTCTTAAAGATAAATTTGCCGGAAAAACCGCGGGTTTTAAGAGTATGATCTTGGTGGATAAAGTAAAGATTGACAAAAGGAAGTGTAATCGTGAAAATAATATTGCTTAAGGACGTGCCAGGCCAAGGCAAGCGTGGCGACATGCTGAACGTGGCGGAGGGATATGCCCGGAATTACCTGCTCCCCCGCGGCCTGGCCGCAGAGGCCTCCCAGGGTAAGATGAATGAGCTCGCTGTACGGCGGCAGGCCCAGGCTGCAAAAGAAGAGAAAACAGAGCAGGAAGCCAGGGAACTTGCCGCGCGCCTGGATAACCTCACAGTTGTGATCAAGGCGAAAACAGGCGAGGGAGGAAGGCTTTTTGGATCGGTTAATAACAAGGATATCTCCGATGCCATGACCAGTCAGCATAAAATCATACTGGACAAGAAAAAGCTGGTGGTCAAAGAGCCGATTAAACAACTGGGGGTTTATACCGCGATAGCCAAGCTGCACCCGAACATCCAGGCTGAGGTTAAAGTAGAGGTTGTTGGTGATTAAAGCAGCCCAATCTCATTCTTCTGACAGATCAGAAAGGAGCTCAAGATGAAAGTATTCCTCGAAAAGTTTATTGGAAGCGCTAAAAATGAGACTTCCAGTAAACTTAAGGGCCACGAACAGCTAAAACGTCAGGTCACAGCGCTTTATAGTCTCCTGGCCAACCTTTATGGTTCCGACAAACTGGTTTTGCGGGCGGGAAAACTGGAAGCACTGCAGTTCATGCGTTCCGAAAAGCTGGAGGAGAGGGTTCTGGCCCTCCAGAAGTTGGTTTTCGAGGATCCCACCTATGACACCCTGCCGACTTATGAAGAGATCCCGGACATCATAGAAGAAATCGAGGAAGAAATAGCGGACACTATCGCCAGGCGTACGGTGGAAGACAAGCTTGAGAAGAAAATAAGCGAAAAACTTCAACAGCGGCATGAAGATTACATCAAAGAAATCAGAATGCAGGTGATTAAAGAAAACACCGGGCCGGAAAACGCGCAAACCTTAAAAAAGCTCGCTATTCTTGAAAAAATGGAACAGCGTAAGCTTTCCGCATCCGCGATGGAGTTTCTCAGGCCGTCCACTTTTGAAGAAATCGTCGGCCAGGAGCGGTCCGTCAGGGCTTTGCTGGCCAAGTTGGCCTCTCCTTACCCGCAGCACATAATCCTGTACGGCCCACCCGGGGTGGGCAAGACCACCGCGGCCAGGTTGGCCCTGGAAGAGGCTAAAAAGGCCAGAATCACTCCCTTTGCCAAGGACGCGGCTTTTGTGGAAGTAAACGGCGCTACTCTGCGCTGGGACCCCCGG
>JBAZQW010000279.1:0-2649 GCA_041645005.1 Desulfotomaculaceae bacterium
GGATAAGATAATCGGTATTATCAGTGATTCTTTACGCAGACAAAAACAATCGACCCTGGTGCTAAATGCTGATGATCCCCTGGTAGCACAGTTCAAGAGTACAACCGGTCTTCCCGCTGTGTTTTATGGGCTTTCCGGGCATGATCTTTCCAGTAAAACAAATACTCAAACCAGGGAAGCGAAATTTTGCCCCTGCTGCGGCTTTGCCCTTATATACGAATTTTTCAACTATGGTCAACTGGGCGCCTACCACTGCCCGAACTGCGCCTTTAAAAGGCCCGAGCCCCAGGTTGAAGCCCTGGGCACGGCCTCTAAAAGCGCTGAGAATTGCTGCCGCCTCAGGTATAAAAAGGGAGAAGTCTCCCTGGTTATTCAGGTGCACGGCCTTTACAACCTTTACAACGCTCTGGCCGCTTTCGCGGTAGGGCTGCACCTGGGTATCAACGTGCGGTCGATTCTGAGCAGCCTGAAGAAATACCAGCCGGTGACCGGCCGTATGGAAAGATTTACACATAATGGGAAGCAGGCGTATTTAAACCTGGTTAAGAACCCTACCGGGTTTAACGTAGCATTGGCCGCCCTGTGCGCGGCCAGGGGAACTAAAGACGTGTTTATTGCCGTCAACGACAACCACGCGGACAGCAGGGATATATCATGGCTTTGGGATGTGGACTTTGAGCTGCTGGGCCGGGAACACCAGGCATTCAATAGTTTTATCTGTTCAGGCAGGCGGGCGGAAGAGATGGCCCTGCGCCTTAAATACGCGGGTGTTCCGGTTGAGAAGATTACTGTTAACACTAAGATGCGACTGGCCATAGAGCAGGTGTTGTCGGGCCGGGCAGGCGCTTCCTACCTGTTTTCCACCTATACAGCCTTGTGGCCGGTGCACAAGATATTGGAATTCCTGGCCGTGAAGGGGAACGCTGATGATCAACGTATGTCATCTGTATCCTGATCTTCTGAATCTGTACGGGGACCGCGGCAACATTACAGCCTTCCAGCAGCGCTGCAGTTGGCGAAATATCCCCGTGAAAATAAAGAGTATAAGCCTGGGCGATGAGATTAATTTTAAAGAGTACGACTTTGTTTTTCTTGGCGGCGGCTCAGACCGTGAGCAAAACCTGATCGCCGCTGACTTGATGAAACGAAGAGACCAGTTCAAAGACGCTGTCGAAGGAGGTCTGGTGGTCCTGGCTATTTGCGGGGGTTACCAGCTTCTCGGCAAATACTACCGGACTGTTGAAGGCAAACACATTCCCTGCCTTGATATCCTCGACCTGTATACCACGGCGGGGAGCAAGCGCCTGGTGGGAAACGTTGCCATTGAAATGAATCTAGGTGGTAAGAAGTTAAAGGTGGTCGGTTTTGAAAACCATTCAGGCCGTACTTACACCGGGACTGTCAAGTCCCTGGGGAAAGTCCTTTGCGGCAACGGCAACAACGGCGGAGACGGCCTGGAGGGAGCACGCTACAAAAATGTGTTTTGCTCATACCTGCATGGACCGCTGCTGCCCAAAAACGCCAGGCTTACAGACAGGTTGATCAGTCTTGCTTTGAAGAGAAGGGGTATGGAGTCTGATCTGAAACCATTAAATGACAGCATTGAGGAATCAGCACACAGGGTCATACTGGGCAGGCTGGGCCATAGGGCGTAAATTTTAGAAGGTTTATTCTTGTTTCCGTAGAATAATGTAATTAGGATGCAAGGAGGTGTTTAACTTTGAACCAAAATAGTAAGAGGTTTCTGGTAATAACTTGTTTCCTGGCGCTGCTGATATCAGTTTTATCTTTTTTGGCCGGTTGTACCACCACTGGCGGGAATGCGCCCGGTCCCTCCCAGGAAAACACCGTGGCGCCGGAACAGAAGCTGAATGTGGCTGTCTATTATGTTAAAGTTACCGAAAAAGACGCCTACCTGGTCAGAGAGGTGCACCAGGTCCCTCCTACCAAGGAAGTGGCCAGGGCGGCTCTGGAGGAATTGATCAATGTTAACCCGGTAGGTCCCGGCGTGGTGCGGGTGATTCCCGCCGCCACCAAGATAAAAGGCATAAATGTTAAGGACGGCCTGGCGACGGTGGATTTTTCACAGGAAGTGCTCAGGGCTAATACGGGCGCCATAGGGGAAGCGCTGGGCATTCAGAGCATTGTCAACACTCTGACGGAATTCCCCGAGATCCAGAAGGTTTCGTTTATGGTGGAAGGTAAAGTGGACGAGCAAGCGAAGGACTGGTGGGGCCACGTCGGATTGTACGAGCAGCCTTTTTCCAGGGATGTGTCAGTGGTTAATGAGCCTGTCATCTGGGTGACCAGCCCGGCTTCGGGCCAAAAAGTAGGGTCGCCGCTGCAGGTAAAGGGCAGCGCCAGAGTTTTCGAGGCGACGGTTAACATCAGGCTGAAGGATGAATCCGGCAAGACCATAGCCGAAAGTTTCGCAACAGCCACTGAGGGCGCCCCCGGACGGGGCCAGTTCGAGTTGTCCCTGCCTTTTAACGCTCCCACACCAGGGCGCGGGGAGTTGGAAGTATTCTGGACCAGTCCGAAAGACGGAAAAGAGCTGGATAAAGCAGTGGTGCCTGTTAACTGGTAGCATGGTATTGTTATATGGGGATGGCTTTCGTATAGACTTTTTATTCAGACCGGACCCGGTTT
>JBAZQW010000023.1:0-15845 GCA_041645005.1 Desulfotomaculaceae bacterium
TGGTGAACATCGCGGTATTTTATACCGTCAACCCAGGTGATGTCATAAACACTGTCCACTTTCTGGATAAACGTGGCCAGGCGCTCCAGGCCGTAAGTGATTTCAGCGCTGACCGGCCGGCAGTCAATCCCACCGCACTGCTGAAAGTAGGTAAACTGAGTTACCTCCATCCCGTCCAGCCAGACTTCCCAGCCCAGACCCCAGGCGCCGAGAGTGGGTGATTCCCAGTTGTCTTCAACAAAGCGGATATCGTGTTCATCCGGATCGATATTGATGGCCCTCAGGCTTTCCAGGTATAAATCAAGGACATCGTCCGGAGAAGGTTTTAAAATAACCTGGTACTGGTAGTAATGCTGGAGCCGGTTGGGGTTTTCCCCGTAACGGCCGTCAGTGGGACGCCTGGACGGCTCAACATAGGCTACCCGCCACGGCTCGGGGCCCAGTGCCCGCAGAAAAGTCGCGGGGTTCATGGTTCCCGCTCCTTTTTCAACATCATAGGGCTGCTGGATAATACAGTTTTGCCGGGACCAGAAATTGTCCAGCGTTAGAATAAGTTCCTGAAAATTCATGTCCTGCCTCCTTGGATAACATTTTGACCGGCTTTACGCAAAGTTGCCGCTGAAACAAAAATTAACTCCCTGCCCCAGGTATCTCTACCAGGGACGGGAGTTTTTCCCGCGGTTCCACCCTGTTTGGCCGTATTGGTCGTCTGACGTCAGTCGTCAGACGTCAGAAAACAAAGAATGGCCCTCTTTAAGGTTGCAAGTTTTACTAACCAAAACGAGTCGTTGTCTTGGCAGAACGTTAATCGGGGTCATTTTTCTCACGACCCACGTCCCATGTCCCACGTCTCTTTTAGCGTTCCTCTTGCAGCTCGGAAACCCCTTTCACCGGCCGTGTTTTACCCGCTCCCACCTTTCGGGCTCTCTAAAAAAACGTCTGGACGGTTACTCTTTTCCTCATTGCTCATATTTTTTCACTAAATTTATCAAATTCCGGGGTTAAAGTCAATGCTTTCAATAAATATCAAGTTTATCACTTTTAAGACTCAGGCGTTTTCTCACCGGGCTCACTCCGCCGCTCAAATTCCAGAGTATACTTTTTGGCCATGGCGGTCGCTGTGCCGAGCGCGCCCAGCAAGGCAATCTCACTGCTGGCCAGAACCCCGAGGAGGCCCAGAGCCCCGATGGACGCGGGAACTTCAAACACTGTCCTTTCACCCTGTTTAACCTTGATCCGGTAGTCCTGCCCTTTGCTTACCAGTTCTTTGATCTGTTCAATTACTTCCTGTCCCTTCGCCTGAAAGCGCGCGCCTGTATTTTTCCCCTTTTCCTCAAGGTCGATCAGGGCCTGAACCACGTCACCGCCCGCGGCCTCCAGGGCTTCTTTGGCCTCTTTATATCCGATGTTCAGCCGGGCCCTGATCAGATCAATCTTTTCCAGTTCGCTGGTCATTTAAAAACCCCCCTTCCTTTTATTATTTACTCCCTTTGAAGAGTATTTTATACATCCCTGCCAGCGTGCTCCGGGTACAGCCGGTTTAAAAAAGCGGCGGATTTCAGATCCTGCTCCAGGTGATATTTCAGGTATTCATGTAATAGTTTTTTAATCTGCTTTCTGGCCGCTTCCCCTACTTTGAGCTGGCGCAGCCTGGCCGGGGGCCAGCTCAAAAAAACCTTTAGCGTTTCCACCACGCCCCTGCTGCAGGGCATAGCGCCCGGTTCCAACCGGCCGCAAGTCTCGCACAGCACCCCACCCTGGCCGGGGCTGAAGAAAATATTTCCTGCCGGCTGCCCCTGGCACTGGGCGCAAAGTTCCAGAACAGGACGGTAGCCCAGAAACCCCGCGGCGTTGATCTCAAAAGAGCGGGCCAGGATTTCCGCGTCCGCCGTTTCCATCAGCCTCATCGTCTCCAGGAGGAGGAAGAAGAGGGGTTCGTTGGGCTCTCCTTCAGGGGCAAGGGCGTCAACCAGTTCAGACAGGTGGCTGGCATAGCCGATTTTTTCGAGATCACCCATGATAAAGGAAAACATCTCCACGCCCTCACACTGGCTTACCGAGTCAAGTTCCCGGCCCCGGTGAATTAGAAAATTGGTATGGGAAAACAGCTGTACCGCACCGCGCTTCCTGCTGGAAGGCTTGGCGGCGCCGTGGGCAACCACTTTCATTTTGCCGTGCTCCCTGGAAAACAGGATTAAGAGCTTATCCCCGCCGCCCAGGTCCCTGGAGCGCAGCACCACGGCCTCGACCTTGTAAAGTTTCATAAAAAAGCCCCGGTTTTCAAAAAATTCTTTAGAGTAGTGATTTATATTAAATCTATTGTATAATACCTTAATAATATAATATCCTGACGCAAAAAAAGATTGTTTTTTGTAAATGGAATTTATGATTATAGGTGAGGGGTTGTTGTTTTGCGGGTGATAGTGGGAATTACAGGCGCTTCAGGCGCCGTTTACGGCATTACCATCCTGGAATACTTAAAAGCTCACCGGGTGGAAGCCCATCTTGTTGTGAGCCGCTGGGCCAACCGCACTATTGAGCTGGAAACAGACTACGCGCCACAGCAGGTTGCCGCCCTGGCCCACCGGTGCTACCAGGCGGACGACATGGCAGCGGCGGTGTCAAGCGGTTCTTTCATACACGACGGGATGGTCATCGCCCCGTGCAGCATGAAAACCCTGGCGGCGATTGCCTGCGGCTATTCGGACAACCTGATCGCCAGAGCGGCCGACGTGACCATCAAGGAAGGCCGCAAGCTGATTTTGTTAACCAGGGAAACCCCGCTGAGTCCCGTGCACCTGGAGAATATGCTCAAGCTGGCCAGGATCGGGGTAACCATAATGCCCCCGGTGCCGGCTTTTTATAACCGCCCCGCAACTTTGGGAGAAGTGGTTAACCATTCGGCCGGGCGGGTCCTGGATTTACTTGGCGTGGAAAATGACCTCCTCCGGCGCTGGGGAGAAGAATAGCTTTACTCCTCATCCCTGTACCCTAAATTGCGGATTTGCGACTCCTTGTTCCGCCAACCTGGCTTTACTTTTACCCACAGCTCCAGGAAAACCTTCGAGCCAAGCAGTCTTTCTATCTCCTCACGGGCGGTCTGGCCGATCTTTTTCAGCATTTGGCCGCCCTTTCCAATCAGGATGGCTTTCTGCGACTCTTTTTCCGTATAAATAATTGAGCGGATGGCGATCACGCCATTGGGCCTTTCTTCCATTTCCTCGATCACCACCGCCACCGAGTGGGGCACCTCCTCGCTGGTCAGGTGCAGCACCTTCTCCCGGATCAACTCGGTTACGATAAAGGTCTCGGGCCTGTCGGTCACCATCCCCTCCGGGAAATACTTTGGTCCCTCAGGCAGGTAAGCTGTCACCGCTTCAAGCAGGCGTGACATGTTCTCACCAGTCAGGGCGGACAGGGGCACGATCTCAGAGAAATTGCAGATCTTGCTGTACTGTTCGATCAGCGGCAGCAGCTCTTCATGCCTGACCAGGTCGATTTTGTTTATCACCAGCAGTACCGGTGTCACCAGGCCTTGAAACTGCCTCATGATATAATTGTCCCCTGGTCCGGGCGGCTGATCTGACTCAACCAGAAAAAGGACAGCGTCCACTTCCTTTAATGTCCCCAGCGCCTGCTTCACCATTTGTTCACCCAGTCTGTACTTCGGCTTATGAATGCCCGGTGTATCCAAAAAAATAACCTGGGAGCCTTCCCGGTTTAGCACGCAGAGAATCTTATTTCTGGTGGTCTGGGGTTTTTCCGATACTATAGCGACCTTCCTGCCCGCCAGTTTGTTCAGGAGGGTTGATTTGCCCACGTTGGTCCTGCCGACGATGGCCACAAACCCGGACTTAAAGCTGCTCATTTCTTCTGTCAAACATATCACCTTTCGCTACAGTTTTATGATCATTATGCCCGTCTGCATCTGAATTAAGCGTTTTCGGGTCAAACGCCTCGGGCAGCAGTTCCGCCACAGACCGCAAGTGATAATCACCCGCCCGGTTGACCATGAAAACTTTAATTTTCGCCCCGAATTCCGCCAGCGCCTGCCGGCAGGCGCCGCAAGGCGCACAATATTCATCGGTCCCAGCTGTTATGGCAATAGCTTCAAAGTCGCGCTCACCGTTAGAAACAGCCTTGAACAGGGCTACCCGCTCAGCGCAGCAGGTAAGGCTGTAAGACACGTTTTCCACGTTGCACCCCGTGTAATAGCGCCCCTCTTTGGTCAGGATAGCGGCGCCCACCCTGAAATTCGAGTAAGGCGCGTAAGCCCTCTCCCTGGCCGCCACGGCGGCGTTGATCAGTTTTTCAATAGGGAAAATCACATTTATCCCACCTTATTTAGTCGTGAGACGTGAGTCGTGAGTCGTGGGTATCCAGGCATTTCTTTTGGGTTTCGAGTTAAATCGCAGGTTCGGATTTATCCGAACAAATTCCCTTCGCCGCAAAAGTTTTACTAGCAAGGCAAGAACCGTCCCCGTTTGCCCATAGGCAAGGCAAGAACCGTCCCCGTTTGCCCATTTCCCACGTCCCAATCACCAGCCTGCCAGGCGGAAAACGGCCATGGTTGCCAGGATGCCAAGGAGGGCGCCGGTGATCACTTCAAAGAAAGTGTGGACCTCTGTGTCAAGCCTGCTGTGTGCCACCAGAAGGGCCATAACAAAAGCTACGGTGGCCACAAGGGCGTTGCCGGTCAGCAGGGTCACAGCCGTGCCTCCGGCAAAGGCCACAGCGGTATGCCCGCTGGGCAGGCCGCCTTTTACAAAAGTACCCTTGCCGCTTAACGCTTTGCCTACTCCAACCAGCACAGAAACGAGCAAAAGAGCCACCAGGGTAACGGTGAGAGGTGTTTGTTTCAACCTGGGGCCGAGATAGAAGGAGTATCCCTCCAGGCGCGGATAAATAATAATATAAGCGACCACAATTGAATTCAGCGCAGTCATAAGCACAGCCCCGGCCGCGACGTTTTTCGCTATGCGTGCCAGGGGGTGGAACTCCTGTACACACAGGTCTACCACCGCTTCTATGGCTGTGTTGAAAAGCTCCGCCATGATTACCATGGTAATGGCGGAAAATACGATCAGCAGCTCGCGGGAGCTGATCCTGAGATAAATAGCCAGCCCCAGCACCAGTAAGGCGGCAATAAAATGGATGCGCATATTGCGCTGGGTTCTGATAGAATAAATCACTCCGGCAACGGCGTAGTTAAAGCTGTCCAAAAGTTTGCGCAGGAACATGAAACCTCATACCTCACAATAGATTAAATTATATTTAAAAAAGATTGCCTCAGGCCAGGTCAAAACACCCTAGCACTTCCTCTTCTTTGGCGCGCATGATTTTTTGCTCATCTTCTTCCCCGTGGTCGAAGCCGAGCAGGTGCAGGACTCCATGTACGGTCAGATAGGCCACTTCCCGGCGAAAACTGTGTCCGTAATCCGCCGCCTGCCGCTGGGCCGCCTGCACTGATATTACCACATCTCCCAGGATAATTTCATCCCCACCCGCGATGGGCTCCCCTTCCAGCATGGCAAAAGAAAGCACATCCGTGGGGCTGTCCACACCGCGATACTGAAGGTTCATCTGGTGTATGTATGCGTCATCGACAAATACCAGGCTTATTTCAGCATCCTGGCGGTAGCCGGCGCTGGCCAGCACCTTTTCCGCGACGCCTGCCAGGAATTCGGTCAGGTCATCATCCACCGTTACTTCTTCCTGCAAGTTGTTTACGAGGACCGGCATGTTTCTTTCTCCTTTCAATTTCCTGGGACATATCCGGATATTCAACCCGGTTATGGAAGATACCTGACATAACCCTGACAAAAGCGGTGGCTATTACCGTCAGATCCTTAAAGGTTAGGTCACATTCTTCAAGTTGGCCATCGTTTAGTTTGTCTTTTATTATTTTTCTAATCAATCCTTCAACCCGGCCCGGAGTCGGGTTTTGCAGGGAACGGACCGCCGCCTCTACAGAATCCGCCAGCATCACAATGGCTGCCTCCCTGGTCTGGGGTCTGGGACCTTCATACCTGTATTCCTCTTCGGTAACTGTTTCATTGCGGTCGCCCTCCAGCGCCTTGTGGTAGAAATATGTTACCAGACCGCTTCCGTGGCTCTGCTCGATTATATCTATTATACCCTGGGGCAGCTTGTGCTCCCGGGCCATTTCCACCCCGTCCTTCACATGGGAAGTCAGGATCAGTGTGCTGAGTGAAGGAGTGATCTTGTCGTGCGGGTTGTCGCTGGTCATCTGGTTTTCAATGAAAAAATAAGGCCTTTTTGATTTGCCGATATCATGGTAGTAAGCCCCCACCCGGACCAGAAGGGAATCTCCGCCCACCGCGTCGGCGGCGGACTCGGCCAAATTGCCCACGATAATACTATGGTGGTAAGTACCAGGAGCCTCAATCAGAAGTTTTTTTAACAGGGCGTTGTTCGGGTTGGAGATCTCCAGCAGCCTGACGGGGGAAGTGATATGGAAGGTGTTTTCCAGGAAAGGCAAAGCGCCGTTGGTCAGTATTGAAGATAAAATGCCGTTAATTACGCCAAGCGCCAGGCTGGATGAAATCAGCAGCGCCAGGGGGGTTCCGTTAACCAGTCCCATGATGAATATAGCCACAACATATGCACCGCTGGTGTAAATACCGGCGCGCACCAGATCTCCCCGCTGGCTGAGTTTGGATACACTGTAAACACCGGTAATCCCGCCGATCAGCCCAACCACAGCGAAGCGAAGCTGGTTTCCAGTCATAACCCCCAGCATTAGACTCATCACCGCCACCACCAATACAGCCAGGCGGGAATCAAGCAGGATCGCGATTAGCATCCCCGCCGCCGCCACCGGCACCATGTAGCCGAATTGGGCGCCAAACTCGGGCCACTGGTTGACATTAATGGCGACAATGGCCTTGCCTACCGCCAGTACCACCACCACGATCATGCCCAGCAGGTACAAATGTCCGACATGATTGTAGATCTCCCGGTTCTGCTGGTAGAGATAAAAGAGCACCACTGTCATAAGCAAGACCACCAGCAGTAAAATACCAAGGATGACAGAAAGAGGAAGCCGCTGGCGGGTGAGGCCGAGAGCCTGGAGTTTGACCAGGTGTTCCTCGGTAACAATCTCACCTTCCCCGATAATCTTTTCCCCTTCTTTCACCGATATCATTGTCGGCGGAACAGAGGCCATAGCTTCGTCCTGCTTCTGTTTTGTCATTTCCAAGTTGATAAAAGTGTTGGCGCGTAAAAATTTATCAAGGGCTCCCTTTGAAAAGTTTTCGTAAGGTTTTGTAAGGCCCAGCCCGCTGATCTGGTTACTTAAAGATTTTTTTGCATCACTCAGGCTGTCCTGATTAATCCCTTCCCCGGTTTCCATGCTCCTTGCTACCAGGCTGTTTAAAGTGCCTTCAACGGCAAGCGTGTCCTTGGCGGCGGCATGGGCCAGTCCGCTAATATCTTCTTCCGACATAACAAAGGGGAGGACCTGGTGCAACCTGGCAACCTTGCCGGCATTGTCAAGACCGGTGTCACCCTGGATATCACGCACCTTGCCCCCCAGATCGGAAATATCTTTTTGTACGCCGATACTAACCTGCGGGTCCTTGGAGTAGACCTTGTCCGCTTTTTCCGCGGCAAGGCGCCTCTGATCCGAAGTCTTTTGCTTATCCTCAAACACCAGGTTATTCTCAGCCTTGAAGGTTTTGGGCGAAACCTGTCCAACCACCAGGTTGGACTTCTCCGGGACAAATTCAATCGCCATGATCAAGGTAATCATCAGTAAAAATAAAACCGCAGCGCCGCCACGCCTCACCTTGCGCTGCTTGCTCAAAAAGGAAAGGGCGACTAAAAACTTATCCTTTACCCAGCTTAAAGTGAGCATGGGTTACACTCCCCTTGACAAAACACATTTATTTCATTTTTTCATAGGCCCTGATGATCTCTTCCACCAGCGGGTGCCGGACGATATCTTCCCCGGTCATGGTGTGGATACCCAGTCCTTTTATATCTTTAAGCACTTTAAGAGCATTGATCATGCCTGACACCTGCCCCCGGGGCAGGTCAATCTGGGTGATATCTCCTGCGATGATGGCCTTGGAGCCAAACCCAAGGCGGGTCAGAAACATTTTCATTTGCTCCGGGGTGGTATTCTGCGCTTCGTCCAGAATAATAAAAGAATCTTCCAGTGTCCTCCCCCGCATGTAAGCCAGAGGAGCTATCTCGATAATATTCTTTTCCAAATATTTTTGGGTGTTTTCCACACCCAGGATATCATAAAGGCTGTCGTACAGCGGCCTGAGGTAGGGATCTATTTTTTCCTGCAGATCGCCAGGCAAAAAGCCCAGTTTTTCCCCGGCCTCAACCGCTGGGCGGGTCAGCACCAGTCTATCCACATCTTTGCCGCGCAGGGCTTTGATCGCCATCGCCACAGCCAGGTAAGTTTTGCCGGTTCCGGCAGGACCGATGGCAAAAACCACATCATGATTTATTATGGATTCAATATATTTTCTCTGGCCGATAGTTTTGGCTTTGATCTGTTTGCCCCGGGTTGTAACCATGGCCACATCGGTGGCCAGGCTCCCCAGCGCGTCTTTAACACCGCCCTTGGCGGTCCTGATCGCATATCCAACTTCATGAGAGGTCAGACGGTTTCCTGCGCGGTAGAACTTCTGCAACTGGGTTAAAATTCCCTCGGCCTGCTCAACCTTTTCCTTGTCCCCGGTGATAACCAGTTCCTGGCCACGGGCAACAAACCGGACTCCCAGCGACTTTTCCATCTGTGCCAGGTGCTCGTCGTGTTTCCCGAATATTTCGGCCGCAGCGCCAATATCACTCATCTCAATCCTTGACTCAAACCTCTCCGTCAATATACGGTCAGACCTCCTCACGGATTAAAAAGCGCTTCCTCCCCGATATCTTCAACGGTTTCAATCACAGCCTTCACCCGCACCAGGTTCTCCACATGCCCGGTCGACACTTCCTCCATCCACCGCTCCTGGATCCTGGCGCCCGGGGGGATCTGCCCCCCGGCGGCCTCCAGCGCCCGCTCCTCTGCAATCTCGCGGGCTCCGGCCCGTCCGTGATCTTCCTTATAATCAACCAACTCGTAATATTTAACAGTTATTAGTTCGACGGGTATGTAGAGATTCCTCCATTCCGGCATACTTTTAACCAAAGTATTAGCTTCATAAAATTCGTAGGGAATAATTTGGCTTCCTGATAAAATTATTTCCTTCCCTTTAAATTTCATACTGACGCGTGTCTCGCACCTGCCGGTCAGCCGTTGGCCGGTCTCAACAACAGCAGCCTCCCCGTAACCCTCATACCAGACCCGGGCGCGGGCTATGCCCTTGGCGTGCACCAGTCGTGCGGGTTGGACCGGTTTGGGCTTCTCGCCTGGTTTCTTTACCTCACCCGGCTTCAACGGCTCTTCAGGTGGAGGTATTTCCCCGGAAATGAGCACCTGCCCCTGGCCAACAGTATCACCTTCACGCACCGCGGGGTGGCCGCTTAAAACCAGTATTTCCTTGATCAGCCCCGCTTTTTTAGCGATTATATGTGACGGCCGGCGGTCCTCTTCCTCGGGCACTGTACGCTCAGCCACCTCTATGGTAGCCCTGGTTCCTTTAATATATACGCCTGTCCAGGCCACAAGGGGAAGTCTTTCTCCTATATTAGCCTCCACCCTGCCAGGGTCAATCTGCCACTTCGGGGCTCCCCTGCTCAATCCCGCTTCTGCCGCCGCCTGCATAACTTCATTGACGCCGAGCCTGTCATTACCCCTGACCTCAATAAACCATACAAAGGAGGAGAGAAAATAAAGCGCTCCCACGAAGAAAACAGCCCCCAGCGCCAGTGACCTCCTCTTTTTAAGCCAGACAAAATAAAAAGGAAATCCAACACGCCTTTTTATTTTGAACCGGCAGCGCGTCCTCCTGGCAATATGCCGCAGGGCTTTTACCGCGCTCAAATGAACTTTCATAACAACCGCGCTGTCACTTACCCTGGTAATATCCCAGAGGTACATCCCCCTGCCGGCGGACATGTTTACAAACTTTTCCGGCGCGGCGCCGGTAACCAGAATCACCAGATAGCCCTGCAGGTAAGATATAAGTTTAAATAAAAGCATAAACAGCCCTCCTTGCCTGTCGGTACCGTCATTTTTCACAGGAAGCTTATTGACTTTATTTTCCCTTCCACGCACAGTTCGTCGGGCAGCACGTTGCGCAGCATCAGGTTTTCACCTGTGATGGCCACTTCATCTTCCATAACGTTGACCCTGACTATCTCCGTGGTATATTCAAGAATACCCCTGTGATTTTCGATAAATATTTTTATATTCCCGACCAGAACAATCTTTGGCAGGTCCATCATCACATCCCCCGGAATCTCAAGAAATTCGGAAAACTGCCTTTTTATCTTCTTTTTGTAATCACTCCAGGACATAAAAAATCCCCTCCTTGCACATTTTATGTTTCCAGTGAAAGATACATTACTATTAAATGGAAAAAGAGCCAATACTTGCAGGACGGCCTCTAAAAAAATGGTTTTTTGGCAGGTGGAAATTAACAAACCTGCCGGCTTAAACATACCTTACATAAGGATAAAATAACCAATGAAAGGGAGTTATCAAGTTGCTGGATCAACTATTAGCCAACCAAGGTAAAAAGATTGTTATTGAGCTGGTTAACGGGAGAAAAATATCAGGTACCGTATTGTCGGCAAACCAGCAATCCCTGCGGCTGGAGACCGATGAGGGAATAGGGAATATACCGGCGCAGGCTGTTTATATTGTCTGGGAGGCCCCGGCTCAGACTCTAACCAGGGAGAGTATGGATGAGATTGCCGATAAACTAAGGGATAGTGTAAAAGCTGAAATTGCCTGTACAGGTTTTCAATTCATCTGCAATCAGCAGTATATTTGCAGGCCTCCGGACTTCTGCAGCGGCGCCTTTGCCTGTCCCGGTACCTATGTGCCCTCTCAGGGAGGCTCACAATGTCCGGTTACTTTTGCCTGTCCGGGCACACAGTTTTTCGGAATAGTAGGACCACAGGGACAGGGCCAGCCTATGGCCAGTCAATATGAACAGGATGATGTAAAAGCTCAGATTGCCTGCACCGCCTTCCCCGGCTTCACCTGCTCCCGCAGCTACATCTGCCGGCCGCCGGACACCTGTAACTTTAGATTTGCCTGCCCGGGCAGCTATGTGCCGAGCTTCCCTTCGGGCGGCGGTGGGTGCCCGTCATTCCAATTCGGCCAGCCCTGTACTTTTGCGTTCCAGTGTCGCCCCATCCAATTCAGCCAGCCCTGCGGACCCTTCCAGTTCAGCCAGCCCTGCGGACCCTTCCAGTTCGGCCAGCCTTGCGGACCCTTCCAGTTCGGCCAGCCTTGCGGACCCTTCCAGTTCGGCCAGCCTTGCGGACCCTTCCAGTTCGGCTGCAGGCCCTTTACCTTCGGTGGTTCCCAGTGCGGTACTTTGGGAGGCTTTACCTGCGGCGGCCAGCAGTTCTTCGGCATAGCGCCGGGAGGCGGCGGTGGTTCCCAGTGCGGTACTTTGGGAGGCTTTACCTGTCCTGGTCAGCAGTTTATAGGGGTGGCCGGACCGCCAAGACCTCAACAACAGACACAACAAAACCCGCCATTGTCGCCCTTGGAATTTTCAGTTAAGCCGGAAGGCCCAAAAGATGATGACAAATTAAAAAAGGAATAGATTATGGAAAAAAGAAAACCGGACTCCCTGGTAAATGAGATAGTTAATTTCATAGGGGAGCAAACCAGATTGAATCCTGGCTGCTCCCCCAGGGTTCTTATTGAAAATATAAAGAAAAAATATCTGATAAGTTCTGACGAAGCCGAAAAACTAGCCGGTCTGGTCGAAAAAAAATTAGCAACAGGCGGACCTGGCCTGGCTGCCATAGAATTAAACCTGACCTTTAACTGCAACCTGAACTGCGCCTACTGCTTCATAAGGGAAAGAAACCAGCATGAAAGAATGTCCTTCGCTACAGCTGTAAAGGCTATTGATCTGTTAATGGAGCGGGCGGCCTTCCCCAGTGTCAACATTACCTTAATTGGCGGCGAACCGCTCCTGGAATTTGATTTAATCAAGCAGATAGTTCCCTATGCCGTTGACGCGGCCAGGAGGCGTAATATAATCGTTACCTGGTCGGTGACAACCAACGGGACCCTGCTCAACGAGACTATCCTGGAGTATTTCGCTCAAAATAGAATTAACATGCTGCTCAGTGTTGACGGGGGGCAGAAAAACCACGACCGCTACAGAAGAACGAAAAGCGGGGAGGGCACCTGGCAAAAAATCGCTGGTTTGGTGCCGCTGATCAAGAGTTACCAGCCCTGGCTGGGTGCGAGGATGACTGTCAGCACCGAAGCGATAGGGGATATGAGGGAAGATTTCAAACAGCTGGTGGACCTGGGCATCAACCAGTTTATTATCGCCCCGGCCCAGGGCGTTGTTTGCTGGAGCAAAGAGCAAATAGAACAATACGGCCTGAACCTGGTAAAAATACTCCAGGACTACCATGATTTAAAGCGCCAGGGTGTTCAAATATATATAGAGGAATTTGAGAAGGACGAAAATGAGTACAAGGGTTGGGGCTGCCGTGCGGGCAGCACTTCTCTGGCCCTGGCGCCTAACGGTGATGTTAGCCCCTGTTCCAAGATGCTTGGCTTAACGGATGAAGGCGGCAAGTACATCATCGGCAATATCAATGACAATATCGATGTTGAAATGCTGGAGCCGTTCCAAAACCCGATCTCCCGCCAGCCACGCCATTGTAAAGGGTGCTCCAGGAAATGCACCGGCGGCTGCTACGCGGTAAACTTTGAGCAGACCGGCGACCACTTTACCGCATCAGAAGAAAACTGCCTGTTCTGGGTGGTATGCCAGGAAACCAAGAAATTATCTAAAATGATGAACAAGTAAAGAGTACGGTAAACGGTAAACAGTACCGGGTACCTAAGTTATTAAGTTATTGAGTTTAAAGGCACTTCCTGTTAAAATAAGGCAGGAGGTGTCTTTTTTATGGGACGCAAACCCAGATTGGAAGAAGAGGGCGGGATTTTCCACGTGATACAGCGTGGGAACAATCGTGAATATATCTTCAGTGACATAGAGTTTATGTCAGAAGAGGAAAACGGAGATTACGAAAATATTGATGTTATCGGTGATATTTTGGAAAGCCGGTCTGCTGTAAAAAGAGAGGAAAAAAAGAGTGGCCTGAAAAACCTGGACGATATTTTGCTGGCGACCGGAGTAAACGAGCAGGAATTCAGTCTAATCAAAAACGGGTCAAGGAAAAGAAACTTGACCGTGTACAAACTAGCCTACGCTGAAGAAGCAATAAAGTTAAATTACACGATGAAAGCAATAGGTGATAACATAAAAGTATCAGATGTGGCGATACTTGATATGCTGGAAAGGCATAACTTAGTAACTTAGGTACCCGGTACCCTTTCCCAAATAAAAATGCTTGGCTATTTTGCCAAGCATTTGTTTTAGGCAGGTTTAGGTTTTATTAATGGAATTTCCTTTTTCTGGCCGCTTCTGATTTTTTCTTCCTGCGAACGCTGGGTTTTTCGTAGTGCTCATGTTTTCTGGCCTCAGCCATCACACCAGCTTTTTGACAGGTACGCTTAAACCGCCGGAGGGCACTGTCAAGTGTTTCATTTTTGCCAACTTTTACTTCCGCCACTATACTTCCCCTCCCTCCGCATAACCATAAAACAATACTTTATCTATCGAAAGACAAAAGGATGTGAAAAAATACTTTATAATTATACAACAGCACAAAGCACTGAGTCAACTGCACTCTTTACGAGCGTTTTTGCCGGCAACTTATGTGAATCCAGATATTTCCCTTTTTGAATGTTATGCCTTAACCCGGGGGCCAATTCATTGCCCTGCCGGCCAGGAGGTGATAATGGATATGAAAAACAAGCTGCCCTGAATCACGACCGCAGTTACACACCAACCGGAAGCCAGTTTTGGCAAGTCCCATTTCTCTGGCCATGCGCGCCGCGGTCAGCTGAATTTTGCCCGCCAGATCGGCATCATCATCTTGCAGTTCCAGCAGTGAAGAAATATGTTTTTTAGGAATCAGCAGCAGGTGGACAGGCGCTTGCGGATTGACATCCCTAAAAACCAGAATATTTTCATCTTCGCTGACAATTTGGGCCGGTATTTCCTTTTTAACAATTTTACAGAATAAGCAATCTTGCAATTTTCCACCTCCTCCCTACACTAATAACAAATTCCCCATGCTATTTATTCAACATCTCAGCAGTAAATCCTGCAACTCATTGTGCAATAATTCTGCCTTCCAGGAGGCCTCCCTTTAGTTTCTCAACCTTTACCTGAACAACCTGTCCCTTTAAATCATCTTCCCCGGGGAACACGACCCTGGTGTAGTCACCGGTCAGTCCCTCATACAGATTGCTTCCGTCTTTATAAGTTTGTTCAGCCAGAACGTCCAGCACCTTGCCCAGGTGCCGCGAGGCGAGCTGTGCTGCCAGCTTCCTGCCAAGCTGGATAAGTTTGCGGCTGCGCTCATCCATTGTTTTGGGGTCAACGCGCCCCTCAAAAGCAGCGGCAGGCGTCCCCTGGCGGGGCGAGAACTTAAATACGTGCAGCCCACTGAAAGAGCCTTTTTTGATCATCCTGCACGTGTTTAGAAAATTTTCGCTGGTTTCGCCGGGAAAGCCCACCATCACATCCGTGGTCAAGCCTAGGCCAGGCATGTTTTCCCTCAAAACATCCACCAGCCGTAGATATTCAAAGGTGTTGTAACGCCGCCCCATCTTACTGAGGATCTGGTCGTCCCCACTTTGCAGCGGGATGTGCAGATGCCAGCAGAATATTGGTGATTCTGACAAAGCTTCCACTAATTCTGGGGTAATATCATGCGGCTCGATAGAGCCCAGGCGCAGCCTGCGCAGTCCGGGAATACCGGACAGGTCGCGCATAAGGCCGGCCAGGGTGAAATTTCTATCCAGATCTTTCCCATATGCCCCGGTTTGGATACCGGTAATGACGATTTCCTTAAACCCCTCCTCCACCATTTTCCCGGCCGCTTCAATAATCCTGCCCGGTTGCCTGCTGCGCAACGGGCCTCTAGCGTAAGGCACGATACAATATGTACAAAAGTTGCTGCATCCATCCTGAACTTTTAGATATGCGCGTACCCTTCCCTGCAAGGGCATGGCGGCTATTTCCTCAAATTCGTCGCCTGCCGCGTATTCACTTACCGCATTTACCGGGCACCGCCCTTTGGCTGTGGTTTCCACGAGATCGACCAGCCTGGCCCTGTCCCTGGTGCCTATAACCAGATCGACTCCGGGTATTTCTGTTAGCTCCCCGGGAGAGGTCTGGGCGTAACAACCTGTCACCGCGACAACAGCCGCAGGATTGGCTCTTACCGCGCGGCGGATGAGCTGCCTGGATTTGCGGTCTCCCAGATGGGTGACGGTGCAGGTATTAATGATATAAACATCAGCGATATCTTCAAAATCAACCACTTCATAGCCCCGCTCACTGAAAAGACCTGCCAGCAGGGCAGATTCGTACTGGTTAACCTTGCACCCCAGGGTATAAACCGCCATCCTCTTTTCAGCCATGCAATTCCCCTCCGAGATCCCCCCACTGATAGAGGATCATTGTTAAAACCGCCATGCCGGCCGTCTCTGTTCGCAGAATCCGCGGGCCCAGGGTAACCGGGCGGACGCCACGCTCCATGGCCCGCGCAATTTCTTCCCTGGTAAAACCCCCTTCAGGGCCGATAAAAACATATATCTCTTCGCTGGAGCTTTTTTCTTGCAGGATATCTTTTAA
>JBAZQW010000280.1:0-2619 GCA_041645005.1 Desulfotomaculaceae bacterium
ATTGGCGGTACTGGCTAAAAGAAAAATGACGTTAAATATGGAAAAAGCGGTGGCCAGCCGCCTGGTGCGTACACCGGATATACGCACTGCGTAAGCCAGGGTGTTAGTGCAATGGATTACCGCTGTCAGGGCAGCCACAATCAGAAGTCGCTCCATGATCCCTCCGTAACCAGCTATTCATAGTATTCCCCAAAAACGCTACTAACCCATAGGGGTCGTGGGACATGAGACGTGGGACAAATTGGTCGTGAGTCGTGGGACGTGAGTATATACTGCATTCCTATGGGGTCTTTAACCCTTAAGGCTGTCTTTCATCTAATGTCTCATATCCCACGACCCATGTTTCACATCCCACGTTCATTCCTAACACCTGCGCCTTACGGCCTACGTCTTTTTTCCTCACGTCTCACGTCTCACGTCTATTTCGCCCGCTCCAGAGGAGCGTATTTGGCCAGGAGTACTTTAATCCCCTGGTCTGGGAAAGCCACCTTAAGCTCAGTCTCTTCTCCCTCACCTTGCACACCTACAATAACACCCAGTCCCCACTTAACATGCCTTACCTTATCCCCCAGAATGAACAAGTCAATTTCGTGAGCTTTCTTGGCGCTCTTTTCTCCCGCGCTTAATCCTGTCCGGTTCCTTCCCTTATTACCGCCCGCCAGTTCTTCATTGCTCAACAGGTGTGGGGGAATCTCTTCCAGGAAACGGGAAGGTTTGTTATACCGCTCACTTCCATAGATTATTCGCCTAAAGCTGTGGGTCAGGTAAAGCCTCTCCCTCGCCCTGGTGACGCCTACGTAGCATAGACGGCGCTCTTCCTCCAATTCGCCTGGTTCAGACAGGGAGCGGGCGTGAGGGAATATACCTTCTTCAAGTCCGGTTAAGAACACCACCGGAAATTCCAGGCCCTTGGCGCTGTGCAATGTCATTAGGGCTACCTGTTCCGCATCCTCACTATATTTATCCAGATCGGTCGCCAGGGCGATGTTTTCAAGAAAGCTCCTGAGATCTTTTTCCTCGTCCTGCCGGTCAAACTCCATGGTGACAGAAATGAATTCATCCAGGTTCTCCAATCTGGTACGCGACTCAACACTGTTTTCAGCCTGCAGTTCCTGCCGGTACCCGGTTTGCTCCATCACGGCCCGGGTAAGGTTAGTGACGCTTTCGTTGGAGGACGACTCCTCTGTCAACCGCCGTAAAACAGCGCCCAGTTCAAGGCACTTGGCCTTGATTTTCGCTGACAGCCCGACTATCTCCGGCGCTTTTTCCAGGGCTTCTACCGGTGATATGGCGTTTTTTTCGGTAAAGGCCGCGATCTTATGCAAAGAAACCTGCCCGATGCCCCGCTTCGGCACATTTATGATCCGGGCCAGGCTCACCGCATCCCTGTTATTCAGGATCACCCTTAAATAGGCCAGCATATCCTTGATTTCCTTCCGGTCGTAAAACCTGAGGCCGCCAATGACGGTATACGGGATACCAGCCCTGACAAAAATCTCTTCAATCACCCTCGACTGGGCGTGAGTGCGGTAGAGTACGGCAAAGTCCCGGTAAGACCTGGTTTCCATTTCTCTCAGACGCTGTATTTCCCTCGCCACGTAGTCAGCTTCGGCATGTTCATCCTCACAGAAATAGTTTACCGGGAGCGCACCGCTGCCTGCTGCCGTCCACAGTCGTTTATCCTTGCGGTTTTCGTTGTTTTTGATAATACTGTTGGCAGCCTCAAGGATAGAAGCGGTAGAACGGTAGTTTTGTTCAAGCTTGATCACTGCCGCCTCCGGATAATCCCTTTCAAAGCTCATAATATTCTTGATATCCGCGCCGCGCCAGCTGTAAATGCCCTGGTCGGGATCGCCCACAACAAATAAATTGCGGTGGTCTCCGGCCAGCAGGTTGACCAAAATGTATTGTCCGTGATCGGTATCCTGATACTCATCCACCAGGATGAACCGGAACCGGTCCTGGTAATATTTCAAAACCTGCGGGTATTTCTGAAAGAGGCGCACAGTTAAAAAAATCAGGTCATCAAAATCCACCGCGTTATTCTGGCGCAGCTTGTCCTGATACAAGCGGTAAACATTTGAGACAACCTTGTTAAAATAATCGTAGGCGTATTGTTCAAATTCACCGGCGTCCAACAGCTGGTTTTTGGCCTGGGAAATAGCTCCCGCCACTGCCCTGGGAGGAAACTTTTTATCGTCCAGGTCCAGTTCTTTGAGACAGTCTTTAACCACAGTAAGCTTATCGTCTTCATCGTAGATGACAAAATTCCGGCTCCGGCCAAAAAACTCCTCCTGCCTTCTTAAAATGCGGAGGCAGGTGGCGTGAAAAGTACAGATCCAGATATCACGGGAAATCTCCGGAACAAGAGCCTCCACTCTCTCACGCATTTCCCGTGCGGCCTTGTTGGTAAAAGTAATAGCCAAAACCCTGTAAGGGGGTATTTTCATCTCCTTTAAAAGGTAGGCGATCCGGCAGGTCAAAACCCTGGTTTTACCGCTGCCCGCTCCGGCCAGGACCAATAGCGGGCCGTCTCCGTAGGTCACTGCCTCAACCTGGGCGGGGTTTAAATTATTTAGTAAGTCCATCAAATCCTCCTAAAAAACCACTTTATAATCT
>JBAZQW010000281.1:0-2575 GCA_041645005.1 Desulfotomaculaceae bacterium
GACAAGGAGTTTTACAATGGTTGGTGGTGTATAAAACTCACCCTCACTTGAGCCAAATTTACCCAGGAAGTATTCATAAACCCTGCCCAGGACATCCTGAGCTTTGGCTGCTTTATTCCCCAGGTTAAATGAGAACAGGTCAATCAATTCACCAAGCTTGGTTTTATCAAGCTCTGGCCTGGCATAGTTTTTCGGCAATACGCCCTTCAGGTTTTTGTTCTCTCTTTCAATGGCCATCATCGCTTCATCAATGATTTGACCGATGGTGCTTTGCTTGGCGCTTTTCTTGATAAAATCCCATCTGGCGCCGGGGGGGACGAAGAAAACATTATCTTCTATGTAGGCGTCTCTGTCCTCTTCAAAACCATCGCCTTCGGCAACCAGCTCATTATACTTTTCTTCAAAACTATCTGAGATGTATTTTAAGAAGATTAGTCCCAAAATAACATCCTTGTAGTCGGATGGTTGAATATTGCCTCTGAGTTTATCTGCCATTTCCCATAATTTGTTTTCGAATTCTAAATTCACTGCCATTGTATGAATCCCCCTACGTCAGTCTGTTGTATAGACTGTTTTTCATTGCTGCCCATCTGCTTGCCGCTTCACTGATGGTGCTTTTGTATATGGCAAGCTCATCATTGTACTTGTTGATTATTTCCCTTTGCGCACTCATGGGTATTACAGGTATTTCCATTTCCATAATATCTGCATGGTTGATGTTCATAATCGTTGTACCACGCTGGAAACTCTTGATGATCGCCAATCCAATAGGACTCTCAAAGAATATCTTTATATACTCACCGATTACTTTCTCCTTTGGCCTGATTATAATCAGGTTAGCCGAAGCAATAATCGTTTTGTTTTGCGTCTCAAACACAGCCGACTTAATGGCAGTGCCTCTGCAAGAAAGAACGACATCACCGCTTAACAGTTCATATCGCTTGATTTTACGTTCTTCTTCATCTATCGTATCCATGTCCGAATAGTTAATCTCGCCATTCTCAATGCTTGAGATATTAAGCACAGAAATGCTGCCAAGGGTAGTATCCTTTTTTAAAATGGATTTACCTCTGAACACTTCTGCAACCTCTTTTAGCTTCACTTTTTCCAGATTAGAACTTTTAAACTTTTGAATATTCTCATCGTCATCGGATAGGAGCAGCTCAATTCTCCAGTCCTCATGAGATAAGAATTCCCTGGTCGATATTGTTTTTTTATCTGCAACATCAAATATGCCTTTATTTAGCTCCA
This sequence comes from Desulfotomaculaceae bacterium, assembly GCA_041645005.1. Classification (GTDB taxonomy): domain Bacteria; phylum Bacillota; class Desulfotomaculia; order Desulfotomaculales; family Pelotomaculaceae; genus Pelotomaculum_B. Next base: position 1,252 of record JBAZQW010000281.1, read on the forward strand.
GGGTTCCAATTTCAATATTGGACTGAGGATTGGTCGTAATCGTAAAAAAATAAGTCTTGATTGCTGTCACTGGCCTAAAGGTTCCCTCAGGCAAAATATAAATATTTTTCACACTGAAGTTATCTGTAATATATGACCTCATTTTCTCGTATCCCATACCGGCGAAGGTTATTTTTGCGGGTACGATGATGTCCAGTGTACCCGGCTCGTTTAAATGGCCCAGCATATTCTCAATGGACACGCCATCACTGTCTCTGGTAAAAAACTTTCTGCCTGATTCATCAGGTTTATATCCAAAGGTGGGCAGTGAATATATATAATCAAACTTCTCGCTGGGCAAGCACTCTGTATAAATTGATGCAAAACGGATTTTCACATTTTGCTTCTCACCAAAAGCCAGTTTTAAAAGTAAGTACATTGGTTTAAGCTGGGTTGTTAATGTCAGCTCAGTATTTGAGCATTGTTTGATCATGTCTCTAAGCCCGGATAAATGCTTTTCAGCCTCAGTAATAAGTATCTTCTGGGGATGAAGCTTCCGGACCTTCTCACTGATATAGGTGCTCAAATATACCGGTGAAATGACCGTACCCATTCGATCGTTTTTATATATCTCAAGGGTGAAATCTATTAAATCAACGTCTTTTAACGCTTCAAAAATATCTAGAAAGTCATCTCTATCAGCGGGGAAGAAGCCTAATTCATCTTCAGTCGTTTTTTTCATAAACTGAAACAGCTTCTCTTTATCGTTGATAATATTTGAATTGCCTTCTAGTTTCTTCAACGTCAATTTGACTCGCAGCATTTCATTTAGCAACTGTTCCCTGGAAGATATCTGCCTTTGATATAACATATTTAAGGCTAAGTCTATATTCACTTTAATCCTCGTTTCTGTACTTTTTAACCATTTTATTATACCTTGGAAATATTTAGTATGTCAATACTAAATTATGTTTTTATATATTTTGTATCTAATGTTAAAAGCACCCCAAATTACAGGATGCTCTCCTTTAACTAAGAGTTATTTTATTAGCGATTGAAACCCGATGTCTAAAAAACATATTTCCCAATAAAGCCCCTTAAGTCCACGCAAAAACCGCTGCATATCAGTAAAGCCCTGATTTCTCAAGGCTTTAAGCTGTGTTTTCTTTGCAGGCAAACCACTGTCTTCACGTGACTGGTCCAGTGAAACATATCCACCGGCTGTGGTGTCAACAACAACTATTTGCGGAATCATTTTAATAAGAGACACCTCTTCGGCCTGTTCCCAACCCTCCCTGTATTGCAAGAGCGTGTATACGGCCAGCAATATTCCGACCAGCCCGAT
>JBAZQW010000282.1:0-2538 GCA_041645005.1 Desulfotomaculaceae bacterium
GATGACACAGTTGGACATTATGACGTCGACACTTTCGTCCGGGAGAGGGATATCTTCCATTCTCAAGATCACATCAGGACATGTAAAGAATTCTTATACAAGTAAAATCACACCTCATTAGTACTACGCTTTCTTTAAGGTTAATAAAAACTCATCGCCGCTGGGCTCAACAGTTATATCCCATTTCTTACTTTGAGCCAACCTGGTTATATTGTCCCTGGCAGCGGCCGTATCGACTATGACCTGAAAAGTGCCCCGGCCCAGCTGATCTATTCCCCTTTTGGCTATTAAAACCGGCTCAGGACATAAAAGACCTCTAGCATCCTTGACTTCCACCTGTAGTCACCCCCTGCCTTACTGGTAATCCTTTAGTATTTAAAAAGGCCACCACAAGAATTATCGCAAAGCCAATTATTACAGCAATCTGACCAGGAGCTGAAACACCCTTTGTACTTGCGGCCAAACCAAAGTTATGAGCGAAGGCGGCGCCGGCTATAAGTCCAAGTACTGTAACCGCCGAATCAGTGTTTCCCTCAGAAGCTGAAACAAGCTGCCTTAGAGGACAACCACCAAGCAGAACCGAGCCAAAACCGCCCAGAGCCATACCCAGGAAGTTCCACAAACCATCGCTGTGCGCGATAGGCTGGTTGGCAAATCCCAGATTAAAACTACCCAGCGCAAGGTTGCCGATCAAGGCTACCACCAAGATGGTGAAAAAGCCGTAAAGAAGGTAAAACTCTCCAAACAGAATGGAGTCCCGTATTCCACCAACAAAACAGAAGCGGGTACGCTGCGCCAGTATACCCATTATCAGACCTGCAATCAATGCTACGATAAGGGGTGCGTGCATAGAACCAGGACCCTGCTCGCTGAAGAATATATAGGCCGGCCTGGCTAAGAGAAGAGCCAGCAGAGCCACAAAAAGCATTGGGAAGAAATAACCGTTGGTTTTGTTTTGAGGTGTTGCTCTGCCAAGTGAAAATCCCTTCCGCAAGAAAACAATTCCTATTAAAACTCCAGCTATAAGGCCAACCAACCCAACTATTGCGTTGAGGTCACCTGCCGCAATCCTTAAAACCATACGCAACGGGCAGCCAAGAAAGACCAGCATACCGATCATTACAAAAAATGCCAGGATAAATCTGGTGAATGAATTGGAACCTCCCAGAGATCTATACTCCCTGGTAAATAGCGATGTAACAAAGGCTCCCAGCACCAACCCAATAATTTCAGGACGGATGTACTGCAATGTGTTTACCCGGTGCAAACCTAAACCTCCGGTAATATCGCGCAAAAAACAGGCTATGCAAAACCCCATGTTAGGCGGGTTGCCCAGTTTAACCAGTGCCAGCGCCATCACTGCAATAAGCGCACCGGCAATTACAATAAAAATATTTCTTTTCAACAAACAGGCCTCCTTTTTTATGCTTTATATAAAAAAATTTCACCCCCTTTTATGGATAGGATGAAATTCAATATTTATATATTAATATCCTTCATAATAACTATTTGATTATCTTATATAGCTAGCATCTCAAATAAGAGATTCTTTTGATACTCGCTTTCTTAAATCCACCCCAGGTCGTGATCAGACACTTGGCCTGTTAATACCGGTCACCTTTCCTCTTTTCTTTTTGGCAGACGACCTGCCTGTGTCCCATACCTCCTGGTAACCTGTTTTTGCGGTTTCGGGCTGGCCACACGACTTCAAAATTCCTTTATTCTTATTCTCTTTTTTCACCTTTGCAATTCCTCTTTCATTTTTTATTTAATATATATTCCCCAGGATTACGTCAACTATAAAGCCTCTTTTTCAGCCTTCTAAAAATATTTCCTGACTCTACGTACCATTACCCCCACATTGCAAGCGCTGCGTTGAATTATTACCAGTTTGTTTTTTCAGTTTTCTGGATTATTGACAGGTGTGTATCATTGTGCTATATTAATTTATGCGGTTTGAGGTCAATAAACAATAACATGCGGCAGTGGCGGAATTGGCAGACGCGCAAGATTCAGGTTCTTGTGCCCGTACGGGTGTGAAGGTTCAAGTCCTTTCTGCCGCACCAAATCAGTAATACCAAGGGTTACAGGGTTGGATGAAATTACCATAAGGCTCCCGAAAAAGGTGTAAAATCCGGGAATCTTGTGTGGTAGAAATACCAGCCTGAGACGCACAAGATTATCCCCTATGTGAAATAAAAAACATGGGGGTTTTTATTTTGCCAAAAGCTAAAAAGCGTTCCGTCGGAAAAAAAGAAAAGGGTTCCTGGGAGGATTCTTTGAAGGACTTTCTCTTTTGGAAAAAAGCACAAGGTCTGGCGGATAGCACCCTGTCGGAGTATAACCGGCATGTACGCCACTTTTTCAAGCTGCACCCGGATGCTTTCAGTCCAGACAAACTCAAATCAGCAGTCTTACAGCATTTAGGGCAAGACGGCATTAAACCGGCAACTTACAATCTACGCCTTACTTACCTCCGCCATTTCTTTAGCTGGTGTATTACTGAAAATTTACTGCCGGGAAATCCCTTGCAAGGTT
>JBAZQW010000024.1:0-15313 GCA_041645005.1 Desulfotomaculaceae bacterium
AACGCAAACGGGCGGAGGAAGTGCTGGAGACCGAGCGCCTAAGGCTCTTTTCCCTTCTGGAAAGGCTGCCTGCCACTGTCTGCCTGATTGGGCCCGATTATTCAATAGTTTTTGCCAACAAAAGTATTCGGGAAATCTTCGGTGAGCCGAAGGGAAGGCCCTGTTACAAGGTTTTTCACGGGCTGAAAGCCCCCTGCGAGGATTGCCTCTTACTCGAAGTACTGGCAACAAATACCCCCATGGAACGGGAGCGCACCGTTTTAAATGGTTATAATTACCATAATTATTACTACCCTTTTCATGATATTGACGGTTCTTTGCTGACGTTGGTATTTGGTATCGATATTACCGAACAAAAGCGGATGGGAAAGGAGATAGCCCGCCTGGACCGGCTAAATCTGGTGGGGGAAATGGCCGCCGGTATCGGCCACGAGATCAGGAACCCTATGACCACCGTGCGCGGCTTTCTGCAGATGCTCGGGGAGAAAGATGACTGCACTAAGTACAAGGATTATTTCAGCCTCATGATCGAGGAACTGGACCGGGCTAATTCAATCATCACCGAGTACCTGTCTCTGGCCAAAAACAAGCCTGTTGAATTAAAGAGACAAAATCTAAACAGAATAGTCACTGTTATTTTGCCATTAATCACGGCGGACGCTATGGTCACAGACAAACATATTGAAATAGAACTGGCAGACATTCCAAAGATGCTCCTGGATGAGAAGGAGATCCGCCAGTTGATCCTCAACCTCGTACTCAACGGGCTTGAAGCAATGTCCACCGGAGGACGTTTAATAATAAAGACATCCGCTGAAGATGACGAAGTGGTTTTGGAGGTACGGGATCACGGCAAGGGGATTAAACCTGATGTGCTGGAAAAGATAGGCACCCCGTTCTATACCACCAAAGAAAACGGTACGGGCCTGGGACTGGCGGTATGCTACAGCATTGCTGCCAGGCACAACGCCGCGATAAAGGTGGAAACTGGCCCGGATGGAACCACCTTTATCGTCAGGTTCAAGGCCATGCAAACTCAGCCGCGATAAAAGTATGGTCGGATGGCTGGGAAACTAATAAGCCGCACCGGTGCAGTATCTCCGGTGCGGCCTATATATTGATTGAACTATATATCCAAAACCATAATATTGTCAACAATGGGGTCGGTGGTGCCCTGCAGGGTGCACTTCTCTTCCTTGAGCATCTTCACGTAATCGATAATGTCTGCGGTAATGATCTCGCCCATGCTCACCAGGGGTATGCCCGGCGGGTAGACCATGACCATTTCACCGGCAATTTCCCCGGCGCACTGTGCGAGGGGCACCGATCTTTTGGAACTAAAGAAGGCTTGCCTGGGCGGCAGCACCACTTCCGGGTAGAACTGGACCGTTTCAATTTTCTTAATTTCCTTCCCCCCTGCATGAGCCGCAATGCTTTTAAGAGCTTTTACAAAAGCTTCGAGATACTTTTTCTGTTCTCCCAGGCTGATAATAGCCAGAATATTGTACATGTCGGCAAGCTCGATCAGTATATTATAATCCCTGGCCAGTATTTCTTCCACTTCATACCCGGTAAGCCCTAATTTCCGCACGTTTACCAAAAGCTTGGTGTCGTCAAAACTGAAATATCCGGACTGTTCAAAGTATTTCTTATCCGGGGCGAACAGCCCGTCTATCTGGTTGATTTCTTTCCTGGACCAACTGGCTATTTCCAGGATCCGGTCAAGCATGGCCGTACCCCTAGTTGCCAGCTGCTTCCTGGCGACATCCAGGGAACAAAGCAGAACATAGGACGGACTGGATGTATAGGTAAGGTTGAGCACCTGTTTTATATAATTTGGGTTGATTTTTCCGTTCCCAACGAGGAGCACGGAGCTCTGCGTCATTGAGCCGCCTGTTTTATGAAGGCTGGCGGCGCTCATATCAGCCCCCGCCGCCATTGCGGAGACCGGGAAATGTGAATGAAAACACATGTGGGTACCATGCGCTTCGTCCACCAGAACCGGCATATTGCGACTGTGCGCGGTCTTGACAATGCTTCTCAGGTCCGGAGCCACGCCGTAATAGGAAGGGTTAATGGCCATAACCGCTTTTGCTCCAGGATTCTTATCGATAGCCAGGCGGAGGCTGTCATCCTTGATACTCGTAACAATAGACAGGTAATCGTCGACTTCCGGCTGCACATAAACAGGATTGGCGCCGCTCAGAATAAGTCCGTTAAAAATTGATTTATGCGCGTTTCTGGGCAGGATAATCTGATCACCCGGCTTGCAGGTACTCATAATCATCGCCTGAACGCCTGACGTTGTGCCGTTGATTAAAAAACAGGCGAACTTGGCGCCAAACGAAACCGCCAGCAGTTTCTCGGCCTCGGCGATCACCGCGACCGGATCCCAGATCATGTCGATACCCCTGGTTTCGTTTAAATCCATTCTCAGGACGTTTTCGCCTACAAACTCCCTGTACTCCTCCAGCCCGTGCCCGTGCTTGTGACCCGGTATCTGCAGCGGCACCGCGTTCCTTTTAACATGATATTTTACAGCGTCAAAAAGTGGTGTTTTATTCTGGTCTAAAGTCATTTGTCCAAATCATTCTCCTAACATTGCTTGTCTTCCGGCATATATTCCCGCATATTCCCGGCGGAGACCATCACAACTATGGGTGTCTGCTGATCATCATTGCCGTGGGGGTTGTCCTTCAAGTACTGAATGAGCGCCGCCTCGTCCACCCCGCCGGTCGCGGCCAGGATGTCCACTTTCCCGATATCGTTGACATCAGTGATAATCGCGTCGACCCCGGTGGCCTGTTTGATCCTATCCACAACATTTTGCGGATCCTTCGGCCCGAGCACGATATGGCGGTCAAAAGGCCACATCGTCCCGGCAAAATCATCTATCTGGGCCAGCTGCCTGCCGGCCACCCGGTAAAAATCCCCCCGGCGCCCGACCAGCCTGCCGAGCCCGGCCGCCGCAACCCCTAACAGAAAACGCGGGGTGCCGACTTCCCCCATGGCGACCTGGATGGAAGGAGCGGCAGCGAGGCTGCCTTCCTTGCCGGGGAAGTGGCACAGGATATGTGCCAGCAAACCGGGCTTCACCGCGTCGGGTAGAATAGCCCGCCCCTGGCTGATGGCCACCACACTTTCGGCCACCGCGATAATGTCACCAGGCGCCGCCACCTTTTCCGTGTATCTTTTTACCACGTCAACTATATCGTCTTTTTCAGTTATTATGTGCGTCCTGATTGGAATCCTGCCCTCAATCATCTGACATCACCTTTTAAATTTCGCCCTTCTAAGGCAAAGTATTTGATCAACCCGTTGACAATTCCTTCCGCCGCTCTTTTTTGTATAGTCAGGCCGCGCAGGAATACCTCCTCCACGATATTGGTGATGGTGACAACCTCCACCTCCACCGCGGGAATATTTTCGCCTATGCCGGCTAACCCGGGCTGCCCGGCAGTACCCCTGTCTCTCACCTTAAGCTTTTTAATTATTTCTTCCTGTACAAAACCCGCCAGCCTGGCGCTCTGGCTGTTTGAAGTCGCGTAGAGCGTGGCGGCGCCGTCAATACTGCTGTCCGCGCTGGCATGGGTGTGCAGGCTGATGTATGCGTCAGCGCCAGCCTCCACCGCCAGGCTGATCCTGTCTTTTACGGGCATATCCTCGTCCCCGCCCCTGGTCATGAGCACCTGGGCGCCCGTTCGATGCAGCAGCTTTTCCAGATTTTTGGCAACAGGCACAACCACATTTTTCTCCAAAAGGCTGACCGGGCCCTTCCCGCCAAAATCCCTGCCGCCGTGGCCGGGGTCAACAACAATTTTCTTACCTTTAAACAAACCTATAATATCAGAGCGGTCCAGGTTAACCACCAGCCGGTGGGGAAACCCCGCTAAACATTTAAGATCAAACTTTACCGGGTGCTCCAGCACCATTTCCACCCTGGTATCACCGGCGCCTTCCTGAGTTATGTTGATTTCCCGGATCAGGCCGTCGTTAACCTCTATCCTTCCTTCCGGCATGTTTACCAGGACACCGCTGCCTGCCAGTACGATACCGGTATCAATATCTTTAACTGCGTACTGGTAGGGTTTGGTGGACTCTATGACCACCTTGGAAAACCATTCTCCCTTTTCCCCGTCCACTACCTTTGACCACAAGTTGGTAATCATGGGCATTTTCCCAGAAGACAAAAAGGCTCCCTCCTCATAGAAGCTCGGAACCAGCATATTTTTAAACGTTTTAAGATTCTTTAAATTTGGGGATTTTCCTGCCTTATGACTCTTATTTTGAAAAAATAAAGGAATTTGGTTGATTTACGCTGCCACATCAGGGATCTTTTTATATCAATGTAATTTACTGGGTGACATTTAATTTAGCCGTACAACTTTTTAAGGGCAGGAATCGCCAGCCCAGTTGTCTAATGTTAACAAAAAACCTGCGGGGTAATTATATTGAAATTTTGCAGCCTCTCATCCTGCAGCTACGCCAACAGCGTGGTTATACAAAGTCGTAATACTTGCATCTTAATTGACTGCGGCATCAGGAAGCGGGACCTGAAGCCCTATCTTGACCGGATCGGACTGTCCCCTGGTGACCTCAACGCCGTCCTGGTAACTCACTGCCACACCGACCATGTCTACGGTCTAAAACATCTCCTCAAACTAAAGAACCTTCCTGTGTGCTCAACAGTAGATGTTTTGAAACAAGTAAACAGCTGCTGTGCTTTCCACGAGCCACCTGATTTTTATGCTCTGAATCAGAATATAGAGAAAAGAATCGGGGATATTTCGGTAACCCCTTACAAACTTTCCCACGACGTTGAAACAGTGGGTTATATTATTACCGGCGACGGGGAAAGGCTTGGTTTTATCACTGACACCGGTTTTGTTCCGGGAAACTGCTTTAAAGCTTTCCGACAGCTGGATTACCTGTACATCGAGTCCAACCATGATCCTGAGATGTACAGGGCCTCTGCCAAACCATGGCACGTTATTAAGCGAAACCTCGGCCCCACCGGTCACCTGTCTAACGAGCAGTGCGGCCAGGCGCTTCAATCCCTGGATCTTGGCGGATGCAAACTGGTAATGCTCGCTCACCTCAGTGAAGATGACAACGAGCCGCAACGGGCGCTCCATAGCGCCAGACAATACCTGGCGCCTGACATGCCTCTTGCCAGTGCGCCCGCCAGAGCCCCCGGACTGTGGTCCGACAAGCTCATGAAACCTTAAAAACCTTGCAGTTAGATTATTATTTATTGCATAATAAGTATTTTTATAGCTCGATTGCATATAAAAATAAACTGCAATTCTTTAAATAAAACTCTATAATAAAGATATTAAAGTCAATAAAAAATACACTCTTGCTTTATTACTGTTTAAAATAGCTTTTTAAATGTTATTGAAATAAAAATGGTGTGGAGGAGTTTTATGCTTACAGTACAGGTTTGTGTAGGGAGTTCGTGTTTTTTACGTGGCTCAAAAAACGTTATAGCAGAAATAAAACAAACTGGTAGGACGTATATTAAAAAGAGAAGTGCAAGTGAATATGGACATGGTATCCGATCTTGTGCCTCCTACCGGACAGATCATAGGAATTGACCTGGTTACCGAGGGAGCGGTTACTCTTTATTACACCCTGCAGTACCTCAAAGATGATCCCCAAAAACTCGAAGACATACGGGACGGTGCAAGCCGGTTAACCAAAGCGCTGCTAAGAGCGGATGAAGTTAATTTCATTGTAGGCCTGGCTATAAACCCGGTCGTACACGATCCTGATTTCCCTGTTGCCTTTGCTTTAAAACACCAAACTGTCAGGGACATCGCTGAAACTCTTGAGCACATGGGTAAAAAGGTTGTGGTGAACTATTACTAGGAGGTGTATACCTCCTTTTTTTACGCGCGGCTATAACTGCTGCAGGGTCGCTGCGCTTGCGCCGGCCACGTAGCCGGATGACCAGGCCCACTGCAGGTTGTATCCCCCGCAGTCGCCGTCAATATCAACAATTTCCCCCGCGAAGTAAAGACCGGGCACGATCTTTGACTCCATGGTTTGCCCGTGAATCTCCTTTACCTCCACACCGCCGGCGGTTACCTGGGCCGCGGGCCAGGAGGTGGTTCCGGTAATTGCAAATCTCCAGTCCCGCAAAATATGCGAGATATTGGCCCTTTCCCTGTCGCTGACCTGGCCGGCCGGTTTTTTCATGTCCTCCACACCGGCTTCCCTCAGCACCACCGGGATTAGCTTTTTATTGATAAAACCGACGAAACTGAAAGAGAGCTCCTTTTGCGGGCCCCGGCGAAACCTTTCAATTAAAAATTGTTCGAGCTGGGTGGCGGCAATATCTTTAACCAGCACCAGTTTAAGCCACACCCTGTCGCCCTTTTGCAGGTACTCCCCCGCTTTACGGCTCAGGCTCAAGACCGGAGGGCCGGATGCGCCGTACTCAGTAAACAGAATTTCACCGGACGCCTTCTGGATCGTTTTATCGTTAAAAATTATCTCCGCGTCACCTTCAAACTTGACTCCTTGAATTTGTTTTAAAAATTTTGAAGCCAGCTTCAGCTGCACCAGGGTGGGGAAAGGTTCCACAATGCTGTGGCCCAAATTTCGGGCGAGCGTATAGCCGCTTCCATTAGAGCCAAGGTTGGGCGCCGCTTTGCCGCCTGTGGCGAGGATCACCCGGTCGGCTTCAAATTTCCTGCCGTCCTCCAGCAATATGTCAAAACCCCGCCTGCCATTTTTAATGTCCCTTACCGCGGCCTCGCACAAAACCCTGACCCCGGTTTCCTCCAGTTCATATCGCAGGACGTCCAATACGCTTGAAGCCTGGTCGGAAACGGGAAAAACCTTCCCCCCTTCTTCAACCTTGTGGGCCACACCAAGGCGCTCAAAAAAATCAATGGTTTTTTTAATGTCAAAACTGCTCAGGGCGGCACGGGCAAATCCCGGGTTTTTCCCGTGGTAATAGGATAGGCCTGAATTTACATTGGTCAGGTTGCACCTGCCGTTGCCGGTGGCAAGGATTTTTTTGCCTACCCTCAGGTTTTTTTCCAGGATTATCACATCGGCGCCTTTATACCTGGCGGCGATAGCGGCGACCATCCCCGCAGCGCCTCCGCCTATTACAGCAACTTTGACTGAAGAGCCATCAGACATATTTTAAAACTCCTCGTATCTGAAAGTAACATTCTGGGCTGCCTTTAAAAAATGTAGGTGCGAATTTATTCGCACAAATGTTACAATGGCACCAAACAAGATCGGCGCTAACGCACCATGTTCGATTGAAATCGAACCTACAGATTTTCACCATTAAAGCTGATGCTGCGTTAGCGGCATACTTAGCTATCCTCAATTGGGCTGTATTTGGATGCGATCGCTTCGGCTGCCTTGATCCCGTCCACCGCTGAAGAGATAATGCCGCCGGCATACCCTGCCCCTTCACCTGCCGGGTAAAGGCCTTCGACCGCAGTCTCAAAGTTCTCGTTCCTGACAATCCGCACCGGTGAAGAAGACCTGGTTTCAACCCCGGTAAGTACCGCGTCGGGCAGCGCAAAGCCCCGCAGTTTGGTTTCCATCTCAGGAATGGCTTCCTTTAACGTTTCAACAACATAATCTGGCAGGCATTCTTTTAGGTCCGCAGTCTGCACACCTATTTGATAGGAGGGAAGCACCCCGCCCAAGTCGGTTGAAGGTCTGTCTGCCAAAAAATCACCCAGCAGTTGGACCGGCGCTTTAAAACCACCCCCGCCCAGGGTAAACGCTTTTCTTTCCCACTTCCTCTGGAATTCCACACCAGCCAGGGGGTGGTCACTACCGAAATCTGCCGGAGTAACACCGACCAATAAAGCGCTGTTGGCATTCTGCGCGTTGCGGGCGTAAAAACTCATCCCGTTGGTAACCACACCACCATCTTCCGAGGAGGCCGGAACCACCACTCCGCCCGGGCACATGCAGAAAGTATAGGCCGACCTGCCGTTCGAAGCGTGGTAAGCCAGTTTATAATCCGCCGGGCCCAATTTTTTATGACCGGCATATTTTTTATACTGGGCTTGTTCGATCAGCCTTTGTGGGTGTTCCACCCTTACCCCGACCGAAAAAGGCTTGGGCGTAATTTTTACGCCTCTGGCATAAAGCAGCTCAAAGGTATCCCTGGCGCTGTGTCCGGGCGCGAGCAAAAGAACATCAGCGTCCAGCCGCTCAGTATGGTTTATGACGACGCCTGCGACCTTATTATGATTAATTATTATATCGGTAACCTTGCTGTTAAACCTGACCTCTCCGCCAAGGCGGTTAATCTTCCGGCTGAGATTCCTGACCACGCTGCGCAAGTTGTCTGTGCCCACGTGCGGTTTGTTAATGTACAGGATTTCCTCCGGCGCGCCGGCCAGGACCATTTCCTCAAGCACTTTGCGGCAGCGCAAGTCACGGATAAGAGTGGTTAATTTTCCGTCAGAAAAAGTACCGGCCCCTCCTTCGCCGAACTGGACATTGCATTCAGGATCAAGGTGGCCTTTATTCCAAAATTTCTGAACAGCCCGTGCCCGTGCGTCTACATCCGCGCCTCTTTCCAGCAGTAACGGCTCATATCCCATGCCGGACAGGATAATCCCGGCAAAAAGTCCCGCGGGCCCGCTGCCAACAATGATTGGCCTGGATTTCATCTTTTCCAGGCCTGACTGAACATATTTATAATCCATATCAGGCGCAACCGAAATATCTTTATCTCTTGTTTTTTTCAAAAATGAGTCTTCATCTTTTAATTCAACGTCAACCGTGTAGATGAAATAAATCAGGCCGCTCTTTCTGGCGTCAACCGACTTTTTAAATATTTTATATCCCAGCAGGTCCGCTCTTTTCACCCTGATTTTTTTCAGCAGGATATCGATCAGCCTTGAATCATCATCTTCTATAAACATTTTCAAGCCGGAAACCCTCAGCAACGTGGTCACCTTCCAACAATGAACTTTAATCCGATAGTAATATTTATATATGCATGAAAATATTAATCTTTATTCGTGATTAATATATATTTTGCTTTGAAACAATGTTTTTTATTTAATCACAAAAATAATTAATAGTATTTTTTGAAATTATTGCGTGAGTAAAATAAATTTTAAAGAGTAAAATAACGATATGAGGATTAAAAAAATAATTGCGGGTTTTTTATTAAGCCTCGCGGTTTTTGTGACGACGCCAGCTCCACCTATAGAAGCGCTTGAGAATGCAAACATTAAAACACATTACAGCTCCCCATCCAGGGGTTTGACCCTTTCCCGCGAAGAATTTATCCTGCTGGCAAAATTAATTCACGCAGAGGCGAGGGGGGAATCATTAGCAGGTCAGATCGCTGTTGGAGCGGTGATTTTCAACCGGATGGAGGACCCACGGTTTCCCAAAACAATTATAAAGGTTATTTATGAAAAAGACCAGTTTTCCCCGGTTGCAGACGGTTCAATTAACTTCCCTCCCGGTGAAAGAGCGCTGTTGGCCGCGGAACTGGCCCTCAGTGGACTGGATCCGACTAACGGATGCTTGTTTTTTTACAATCCGGCAACCGCCCAGTCCAGGTGGCTTGATGGTATACCTCGTGTGATCAGGATAGGCAGCCATGTCTTTTTATTATAGACATGGCTTTATTTTTTAAAAAATAGTTTTATCTACATGGCTATGGCTGCCTGACAGTAACCATTCTTTTTATTGGCTCATATTATGAGGTAGAAACAAAACAAAAATATTTCAATTATTTCCCCTCATAATCAATGATCTTGTTTTTCTGTCTTTCAACCATGGCTTTGGCGGTTTTTTAACTGCTAAGAAAATAATTATTTAGGAGGTATGAAAATGGACGAAGTAAAAACTGAAGGTGTTGGCGTTGGCGGCAACTGGGCTTTTCTGCTCTTCCTGATCCTGATTCTCCTTATCTTAGGGATCGGCTTTATCTTTGTTTAAACAACCACTTCAAAAACAACCTGGGAGGTAAAGAAAATGGATGAAGTAAAAACTGAAGTAGTGGGCGCCCCGGTTTTCGGGAACTGGGCTTTTATCCTCTTCCTGATCCTGATTCTCCTTGTTTTGGGTATCGGCTTTATCTTCGTTTAAACAATTGCCTGAAAAAGATGCCCGGCAAGCAGATGGCCTTAAATATTTAAGGCCATCTGCTCTTTTTTTGCTCTTTTTTTTAACCCAATTGGTATTTATGCACAGGATGTGCTAGACTACTAATAATGTCAGTTAAACTAACCAGAGGTGTCTATAAACTTGGCGAATCCTAAAACAAATCAGACCAGAGATCGTCTTCTAAACCTATTAAAGGGACAGGAGCCCGTACCCCTTGAAATATTATATTCCAGCTGCGATTCTGATTACGACGCTCTGGCCGGGGCGCTCTCTTCGTTAATAGAAAAAGAAGAAGTCCTGATCGGCCGCTTAAAAACCAGAAATAGCTGGCTTATCGGAGAAAGCGGCGCACACCAACCAGACGGGGTGATTGCCTGGCACACCGGGCGCAACCAACTGCGCAATGCTTTGCCCAAAGTTTTAAAAGAGCTGAAAAAACGCGCCCGGACAGATGGAACCGGCATGCCGGAAGGTGATCCGGACGAAAAGCTGAGGGTTATTACCGACCTGCTCACCGACGGGCGACCGCGCTCCATGACCGAAATTGCAGCTGCCACCGGCTTGCAGGACTTGCCTTACTCTATCTGGCGGCGCCTTAGCAAACTACCTGACGGCCGCTTTACCCTGCCGGATACTGAAGGCGCCTGGGAATCCCTTTTAAATTACATACGGGAGAGGCCCCGCCGCCTGGCTGACCTGCTTCGCCTTTACCACAGCCACAAGGAAATAACAGCCAAACTTACTGCGGGAAACAGTCAGGAGCTTTTTGTCAGGCTGCCCCGTGGGATGATCACAAGTCCTGATTCATATTCAGGCAAAAAAGAACTGGAAAAGAACCAACAAGTGAAGTTATGGCGTGATACGCTGGACTTTCTGCCCCATCCTTTTTTCATGCCGGAACAACTGGCCTTGAACCTTGGAGAGTTTCCTGGCCTGGCCGACAGCTACGCCCTGAGAGTTGAGTTTGAGGGGAAGAAATACTTTTGCCTGCGCCGCGACTTTCCCGGTGAGGCACTGGTAGACCAGCTGGGTGAAATTTTTGGCAGGTATTTTGCCCCGCCTCACGCCGCCAGCGCCCCGGCTTATCTAAAAGAGCATTCCCTGGGTGAAAGCGAGTCCGCCAGAGTGCTCGGCCTGAACGAAGAGACCGTTAAAGACCTGGTGAGTTCCGGGGAACTGGACCATTTTACACTTGATGAAAGAATACGCCTGTGGCGATCTGATATTGAGGAACTGAAAAGGGACAGGAACAAGCTGCGCGGACTGGTTGGAGAATATGAAAAGTTACGGGTAATTGAAACCGCTGCCCTGCTTGGTATAACCACCGGCCAGGTGCGGCGGCTGATCGAAGAGGGCAGCCTGGCGCCCGCTGAAAATAATCAGCCCGCAAGCAACTCTGATCATGATCTCCTTTTTAAAAGGAGTGACGTGGAAAAGCTGCGAGGCCTGCTCCCAGCTGCCCTGTCCCGCTGGGCCGCGTTAGATGGACAGGCCCGCAGACAAAAGGAACTGCCGGCGGACGGGGAAACCCGCTCCAAAAAAAGGCCCGTGCGCAGAAAAGAAACCGGGCTGCCGGAACAAAAGCTGGTCCTGGATGATTTTCAAATTGAAGCAGCGGATGCTCTGCGGGAAGGTCTTTCAGTCCTGGTATCCGCCCCTACTGGAAACGGGAAAACCCTGGTGGCGGAAATGCTGGCTAAAGACGTTATAACACAGGGGCTGGGCATGGTTTATACCTCTCCTTTAAAAGCGCTTTCTAATCAGAAATACAGAGATTTTAAAGAGCTGTTCGGAGAAGAGTCGGTAGGCCTGGTAACCGGGGACATCAGCATCAATCCGGGGGCTCCGATGCTGATCATGACTACGGAAATATTCAGGAACTGGTGTCTGAGCGAGCCTGACCAACTGGCCAGGACATCCTACGTTGTTTTTGATGAAATTCACTACCTTGATGACGCGGAACGCGGCACAACGTGGGAAGAGAGTATTTTATTCGCACCCCCCCACATGAAGATTCTGGGCCTTTCGGCCACCGTGCCCAATGTGGATGAAATGGCTGACTGGATCAGCTCAGTGCGCGGCGGGAATGTGGTTGTGATTCTGGAAAAAAGAAGAATCGTCCCTCTGGCCATCCGCTGGCTTTTGCCCAGCGGGCGGATCGTCTCTGAAAAAGAAGCACGTGGGGAAATACTGGATTTAGCGGAATCCTGTAAGCGCGGCAAAAGGTACTGGGTTGAGTTTGATAAAACTGCTGAACTACCCTCATTGTCCTGCAGTGAAATAATAGGGTTGATCCAGGACAAGCTGCCCGCCCTGTTTTTTGTGTTCAGCCGCGGGCGCACTGAGATTCTGGCCCAGGAACTGGGCCGCGACTGGGACTTTCTTAACGCTAAAGAAAAAAGCGCTGTAAACGAGCAAATCAGAGAAGCCGAAGCACTGCACCCCGGCACTTTTAGCGGTCCCGGCTGGCGCAACCTGCGGCGCCTTCTTGCCCAGGGCATAGCTTACCACCATGCCGGGCTGCTGCCGCCCATAAAGTACCTGGTGGAAAAACTATACTCGGGCCGGCTGCTCTGGGTGGTGTTTTGTACTGAGACCTTCGCGGCAGGGGTAAATTTCCCCGCCGCCAGCGCCATATTCGACTCGACCAGAAAGTGGGACGGGTACGACTTTCGAATATTGCAAAACAGGGAGTTTTTCCAGATAGCCGGGCGGGCGGGCAGGCGGGGCTTTGACCAGGTAGGCCACGTTTTTATCCGCATTGACAGCCGCTTTCCCGAACAGACAGGCTTTTTTAATGAGAAAGAGGTGGAGCCTGTTTCAGGCCGGCTGGCCATTTCGCCCAACACTGTGCTCAGTCTTTTGAGGTATAAAACTGACGACGAAATTGAACGTTTTCTAAATGGCAACTTTAAAATGCACCAGCTTAAAAAGAAGAAGAACAGACTCGAACAGGAAATAAAAATAGTCTCTGAGCGTGTACTGGAAATAGAATCGACCCTGTGTCCCGAAAACCTGACTTTGGCCTGCCCGCTGGAGCGGACCAAAGCCCGCAGGCAGTTGAAACGCCTCCGCTGGAAGGGTAGAAACAAAGAGAAAGATACTCTCCAGAAGCAGTTGTCTTCTTTAGCACCCAAACGCTGCCGTGAGCCTGAAAACTGCCGCCTGGCCGCGGACAGCCTGAGACAAGCCAGGAATTACCTGCAGCTTTTAACGCAGGAATTCAGAGTGGCTTCTGAACAGGCAGACGCGGTTTTCAAGGAATTCAGGGAAGTCAGAGACCTGCTTGAAAAACTGGGCTATGTAAAGGACAGGGAATTTTACGCCCGTGGTATCTTCGCGCTGGAACTGCATGTGCAGGAAATTCTGGTTACAGAACTGGCCTTTTCAGGCTTAATCGAAGATGCCGAACCGGCCGAAGTGGCAGCTTTCCTGGCCGGTGTGGAATTTGTCCCCGGTAAGAATAACTTCACGGCCAAGCTGGATCTGCCGGCTTCTCATGAGACATCCGCCATTAAAAGAGAGCTTTTAAGAATGGGTGTGCCGGAGAAGTTTTGCGTCTGGTCCAACATACCGGGATCGCTGGCTTACGCCTGGTATAACGGGGCGAGTTTTGCCGAGCTGCTGGAGATGTCATCACTGCAGCCAGGCGACATATTCTCGATCTTTAGAAGGGAAATCGACCTGCTCCGTCAGATTGAAAGGGCGGCGGCAGGGAACACTAATCTGGCGGAGAAGGTGCGGACCATCAAAAGCCGCCTTGACCGCGAAGAAATCGCCCTCAGCTTCTAATGAAGGGGGACAGGTAAAAAGGTTGGGGGACAGGTCATTAACTTATTTATTATCTATAAAGAATGCAATATTAGGGATAAATAAGTTAATGACCTGTCCCCCTTCATCTGAGATAAATAAGTTAATAACCTGTCCCCCCCATCTGTAACCCCTTCATCTATGGAGGTTTTGTTTTTAATGATGAACTCTATTTGGGTGTACCGCCTGTACGATGTGGCGGAGGAAATCAGACTGGAACAGGTAGAAAAAATCCTGGCCCGTGAACACCAGACTTCAAGAGTGCGGCTTTCCAGGGTCAGACCAAAATCGGTCCAATTCAAGAATCCGCCGGTGGCGTTTGAACTGGGTGAATACCCTGTGACCATCGGCCGGCAGAGTTTTAAAATTAATGTCACAGGTAAGGTTTACGATCTCGGTGTAATTGGGATAATTATGCGGGTACCGCTACCTGTAAGCGCAAGTTATGAAGAGATAAAGAACCTGGCCGTCGATCTTTATAACGACGAAAATATTGAAGATTTCTTTGTAGGGATGCTTGATATAATCCGCAAAGCCCTTGCCGGCGCGCTGGTTAAAGAGGACTACAACGGATTCATAGAGGATTTTACCGTTTATTATTTCCAGAAGTGGGACCAGGGCTGGGATCCTGTCCCCCTGCTCCTGGCCGAACAGGAACCCGTCAGCGAACAGGTCCGCCGGGAGACCCTCCGCAATTCTTTTTCTTACGGCCTTGACGACCTGGCCATCATTACCTGGGACTCCGCCCTGGTCTATGATTCAACCGGAAGCACCGATATACCCGACCTGCTTGAATTTGCCAACTCCCAACTGCTGGAGCTGCGCTATTACGACAACCTTCTAACCGGTGAAATGGAGAAGATGTATACCGCCATAGAAGAAGCGGAAAAAACCGCCAGCATCAGGCGCCTGGGCCGTAACCGGCGGATCATGAACCAGCTGACCGGATTAATTGCTGACGTTACCGAAATTACCGAACGCATTGACAATTCGCTGAAAGTAACCGAAGACGTATTCTATGCCCGTATCTACGGGACCGCTCTCTCCATTTTCCGCACCAAGGCCTGGGAAGAAAGCATCAACAGGAAAATCAACATCATCACCCAGAGCTACACCATGCTCAGCAACCGTATCATCAACCAGCGCTCCGAGATCCTTGAGCTCACGATTATTATCCTGATCATGCTGGAAGTGGTACTCGGCGTGCTGGGAGTCATGAAGTAGGCTGTGCACATCCAATTACCTGCAGGTAAATTGCTGTCATTCTCCACTCCCTACTCCAATATCCCATATTCTAATAATTCAACAATTCAACAACTGGCACCAATTAAAGCGTCTGCCCGGTGAACCCAGTGCAGTGGATTTTGCATCCTTCCCCAAAAATTTG
>JBAZQW010000283.1:0-2534 GCA_041645005.1 Desulfotomaculaceae bacterium
GCGCAGGGATATCCTGGTTCAGTTTCTGATCGAGGCGGTGGTTTTATGCCTGCTGGGAGGGATAATCGGCATGGCCCTGGGTACCGGCGGGGCCTACCTGATCGCCAAACTGGCCAAATGGCCGCCCCTGGTGTCCTGGTGGACGGCGCTGCTGGCTTTCGCATTCTCTGCGGCCATAGGCGTGGTGTTCGGTATCCTGCCCGCCAACAAGGCGGCCAGGCTTAACCCCATCGAGGCGTTGAGAAGGGAATTGGAGGCTTAAACATGTCGGAGTCCGCTAAACAAACAGCCCTAAAGCAATTCCGGCAAATACCCGGGGTTGGCAAATCAATTGCCCGGGATTTATTTGATTTGGGTTTTCGTTCAGTTCAGGAACTAAAAGATCTGGATCCGGAAAAAATATATCTTCATTATTGCTGCCAAAAGGGAATGAAGGTTGATCGGTGTATGCTTTATGTGTTTCGCTGCGCTGTTTATTACGCCTCCAACGAGATACACGATCCTGCACTGCTGAAGTGGTGGAACTGGAAAGATAACTGAAAAACTTGAAAAAACCATTTCAGGTCAGTGTTTCTATTCCCTGGTGAGGTGAACAGACCAGGAAGATATTTTACCCGCTGGACTGTATAAAACGCCTTTCCCGACATACTCCGACTCGCTGACCATGGTAAAAATCTCTGTCCCAAAAAAATCTCCTTTTTGAGAGCTATACAAAGAGATAATTGAGTCATCCACGATGGCAAAACTGCCCAACAGTGTTCCCAGGGCTGGGTTTACAGATTTCCAGGAAGTAACGTCTTTCTCAAAGGGAACTATTTCATAATCGTTTTTTAATTCCACCGTGTTTTCTCCTGGAAGGATCATGCTGCTGTTAAGAAACCACACATTCTTGAGATGAGTTATAAAGGACTCCCCTGTGACTTCCACAGGGTTGTTTTTTTCATCATAGTAAGTCCCTTTGGCGCTCCACGTGCTTTCTGTGAATAAAAAAGTGTGTATCATCTGAATCCTCCCAATATGTTAATATTATCTAAAATCGTGAACAATAATACTAAACATTTTTAACACGTAATCGGTAAAAAGGCAAACTTTTTATCAAAAAGAAATGCATTATAGGATTGACAAAAAATTTACAGCGTGATGTTTTGTGTATAGGATATTTCGCTAGACGAAATTATGTTGTGAGGTGTCGTTTTGTTCAGCAACGATGAATTATACGAATTTATACTTGATAACATTCAAAAAGTTATTTTCCCTGAGGAGCTTATCAAGCTGAAATTATCGCTTTCCGTGTTTGAGCTTTTAGCTTTAATGCTTTCAGAGAAGTATCAAACCGTAACCATGAGCAATCTGGCCCAGGGCATGTCTGTGCCTATGAGTACAGCCACCGGGGTTGTTGACCGCCTGGTTAAAAAAGGACTTTTAGAAAGAGGCAGGAGTGAAGAAGACCGCAGGGTTGTAACTGTATCCCTTACTGAAGATGGCAAAGATATGATCGACGATTTAAAGGGGCATCTTTATTCTCTTCTTGACAGAGTACGGAATTTAATTACCGTTGAAGAGTTTGAAACGGCGCTGGAACTGGTGCGTAAAGTAATCCTGGGCTTCCAAAAGGGCGAACGAACCTCTGAAGAAACGGTACAGGCGAGAAGAATTATTGAAATAGAATAAAGATAAGTCTGGAGAGTAAATTTTTTTAAGATATTATTTCGCTACGCGAAGTATTAGGTGATAGGATGTTATGTTAGACGTAATAATTAACGGAGATCTGAGAGGAGTGTTAAGATGAGGGTTATTCTTTACACCGGCAAAGGAGGTGTCGGCAAGACCAGTTTGGCTGCCGCAACCGCTGTGGTTTTATGGCGGAACAATTAAAGCCAAAGGAAAGCGGCAGCGTACTTTTAACTTCGAAGAAGATTGCCACAGGCTTATTGATTTGTGTGCCGATTTTGTTAATTGTGCTGCCATTGCTGTCTTCTGCGGATATGATATTCAATCACTACTTAATCAATGTTTCAAGGATATGGGAACTGGTTGATCTGAGACCTGCCGCAAATCAGAGTTTGATCATATTATTTGTTTTTGTTTGCTTGTATGGCTACATTTGGAGCTTCCGCGTCAAGCCTCCTACAGCTGAAATTGAGAAGGCCACAAAGAAGGGTTTCCTGGATCCTGTCACACTGCTTACTATTTTATTTGTGATTAATCTTGTGTACCTCCTTTTTTCAATAATTCAATTCTCATATTTATACGGCGGCCAAAACTACTCGCTTCCTGCCGGTTTTACCTATGCTGAATATGCCCGCAGAGGCTTTTTTGAACTGGTTGCCGTAGCCATAATAAATTTAAGTATCCTGTTAAGCAGCATTCATTATGTCGATAAGAAAAACCAGCGCGCTAACACGATAGTCCGCTGCTGCCTGAGTCTCCTGGTGCTTTTTTCATTGAACATGCTGTTTTCAGCTCACTTCAAGATGTCTTTATATGAGGAAGCCTGCGGTCTTACCTACCTGCGCATCTTTGTGCATTACTTT
>JBAZQW010000284.1:0-2529 GCA_041645005.1 Desulfotomaculaceae bacterium
ACATTTGATATGAGCGCTTGTCCCGCCGGTGCATTCGCTGTCTCCTTTTCGTCCGGCATATTGATCGGCATCAGGTTTCCCACAAAAACAGGCCTCCTCTTTTAACAATAAGAATAAGGTTCGCCATCTGTATGGCAAATCCTTCCAAGTAAACACAAAAAGACTGCGCTTTAGCAGCCTTTTTTAAATTTTTCCAGTCTGTGATTTTAAAGTGGTACAAAATAACGGACTATCATGATGTAATGAATGATGCTTCCGGCCATAACAAACAGGTGAAATATTTCGTGAAAACCAAAACGGTTGGGAAACAGGTTAAAACATTTGGTGGCGTAGATGATGGCTCCGATGGTATAGGTCACTCCGCCCATGAACATCATGTAGATTGCTCCTACAGGCAGGTTCCCGAACAGATGTAAAAAAGGAACCATGGCAATCCAGCCCAAAGTGATATAAAAGACGGTGGAAACATACCGGGGGACAGCAATGAACCAAATTTTCAGGAGAATGCCGGTAAAAGCCAGGACCCAAACTGAGGTTAGCATAGCCCACCTCCAGGTTCCTGTCAGCCCGTAATAAAACACGGGCGTGTAAGAACCCGAGATAAGCAGGTAGATGGCGATATGATCCAGCTTTTTCAGGATTAAACTTTTACGCGGCGTTGTTTTTACCCAGTGATATAACGAACTGGCCGTGTACAACAGAATAATGCTGACCCCGTAAACCGTCATGGTTATGAGCTTGGGCGTGTTGGTCCAGGTTTTAAGGACCAGGAAGATCAGGCCGCCAACAGATGCGATCAGTGTCGCGAAGTGGGTTAATGTGTTTACCGGTTCTTTCATGCCCAAAAATTTTTTCATGTTGGAGAACCTTCCCGAAAGATTGGATTTCTAACCTATATTCAGTGTAGCACCAAAAGTAAAAATGATCCATATGGGCGGCTTAATTACTTGTTACGCAGCCTCCTGCTTCTAAAATAAAGGAACAGTATTGAAGAGACTACTAATAAGATTACTATGGTTAATAGCATGCCCATGTTTTGATCTAAAGCCGGATTACTGTTCCATTCCAGTGTAAAAAACGGCAGTGCCAGGTACAATTAAAATGACCTCCTTCTTTCCATATTTTTAACTGGGGTCAACTTCATCGAAAGATAAAGCTGTTACGTGGGTAAAATTGCCTTTTTGTTTATCTTTTTTGCCTGCACTCAGTTCCAGTTTGTCATCATCCCCTGGAGCATAGGAAGGCTCTTTAACAGGTTTTTCGTTTTCTTGCATTGGAGTTGCCCCCAGTATTTATTTTTTCCGTATTTACAAAAGTGTTGCCCTTTAAAATATTTTTATGCCTTACTCCTGCTCATCCTGTTTTTATCAGGCTTGACACGGCTTGACGGGTTATGCTAAGCTAATAAGGCGCCTGGAACCGGGTCTAAGTTTGCTCGCGGTTAGCCTGCGGCGCGTCATTTTGGGTTAAAGGGGCATACGGTTTGGACCACGCCGGATTCATGCGTGAAGCCCTGCTGGAAGCTGAAAAAGCTTACCGCCTGGGTGAAGTGCCTGTTGGCGCTGTTGTAGCGCTGGGAGACGAAATTATCGGGCGGGGGCACAATTTGCGCGAGGTCTTGAAGGACAGCGCCGCCCACGCTGAAATGCTGGCCCTGCGGGAGGCTGCCGGACGTCTGGGAGACTGGCGGCTCAGCGGGACTACAGTATACTCAACCCTGGAGCCATGCCCAATGTGTGCCGGGGCGCTGGTTCAATTCAGGGTGAAAACGCTGGTTTACGGCGCCGCTGACCCGAAGGCCGGAGCGGTTGATTCGGTGATTGACGTGGTCAGGCAGCCGCGCTTTAACCACCAGGTTGATGTTGTGGCCGGTGTGCTTGAAGAGGAATGCCGTAATATCTTGCAGAGGTTTTTCCGGGAATTAAGAGAGAAGAAAGCAGCTGGAGAGATGGCCGAGCTGGACGAAGGCGCTCGACTCGAAATCGAGTAGACCGTTTGTAGCGGTCTCCAGGGTTCGAATCCCTGTCTCTCCGCCATATTGCTTATAAATCAAGGGGTTATCGTCCTTCGCGGCGATAACCCCTTGATCATTTTTGCGCCCAAAACGGGCCGTAGCCGACGGGTTAGCCGACGTGAGCCGCCAAATGGCCGCCGGAATAAGTGAATAAAAATAATAATGTAGTATGATGGTGGTTTAGTTGATGATGCATCTTAGTAAGTATTTAGTCTGAAATATTTTAGCAGTTAATGAAATATCGAATCCTGTTGTATTTTGTCATAAGATAGTTATAAGGCAAAAAAGAGGAAATGAATATTTTTCTGTGAATTTCCTTAGGTTGCTAAAATAAGGGTTAGCCGCACCCTCCCAATGGGCACAAAATTGATAAATATTGGGATGGGGCAATCATAAGGTCATCTGCGTGTTCGCTTGCTCTACGGCCCGGAAACTCGCTTACCACACTAAATGTGGATTTGTCATACTCGTGCTGCATTATGTTATTTATTGTAATTTTAATTACTTTATGTGGT
>JBAZQW010000285.1:0-2525 GCA_041645005.1 Desulfotomaculaceae bacterium
CAGGCTCTGAATTTAGCCCGCAGTCCCGGCGGCCCTTCGGTTTATCTGGACAATTTGAAAGAGGACAGGGAAATGATTGCCGGTCTGATCCGGCAGTGCGGCGCTAACACGCCCTGGGCCGGCCTGAACAAGTTATTCAACGGGGCGGCTTTTGGCAAATTGAAGGGGCACAAAAAAGAAGAAGCCGGCGGTCACACACCAGAAGTGGTAAGAAAGCTGAGGGACAGCGCCAAAAGAAAGATCAGCGGACTGGTGAAAGACTTTTTTTCCCGCCCGCCGGAAGATCTGTGCCAGGACCTGCGCGTGGTGGCGCCTCTGGTCCGGGAACTGTCCGCTCTGGTGCTGGATTTCGGAGAATCCTACCGGAAGGCCAAAGCTGCCCGGTGTGTTGTTGACTTCAACGACCTGGAACATTACGCTCTGCAAATTCTCTCCGGACAGGGCGGGTCTGTTCCTTCTCAGGCGGCTTTAAGTCTGAGGGAGCGTTTCGAAGAGGTGCTGGTGGACGAGTACCAGGACATAAACGCCGTGCAGGAGTCCATCATCCAGTTGGTGTCAAGGCAGGGGGAAGCCAGACCAAATTTATTTATGGTGGGAGATGTTAAACAAAGCATCTACCGGTTCAGACTGGCTGACCCCGGCCTGTTTCTGAAAAAGCACCTGTCTTATCCGGCCTTGCGGGGCGGACCGGAACGCCGTATTGAACTGGCCAGGAACTTCCGCAGCCGTGAGGGGCTGGTTAACGCGGTAAACTTTATTTTCCGCCAGATCATGACGCAAACAGTTGGCGAAATAGCTTATGACCAGGGAGCGGAGCTAATCTACGGAGCTGAGTACCCTGCGCCGGAGGGAAAGGCAGAACCGGACAGCGCGGTGGAAGTATACCTTATTGAACGGGATGCTTTGGAACAGGGAGATGCCCCGGCCGAAAAGGCCGGGGACAGCCAGTTAGATGACGCGGCGCCGGAGGAAGGGCAGGCAGAAACTGAGGAAGAATTGGATGCCACGCAGAAAGAAGCCCGCCTGGTTGCCCACCGGATCGGCGAAATGCTGCAGGGAGACGGTGACGGTGAGAGCGGGCTAAACGTGTATGACAGGGCTGCAGGGGCTTACAGGCCTGTGACTTACCGGGACGTGGTGGTGCTGCTGAGGGCTACGTCGGGATACGCCAATACCTTTGTGGAGGAATTCCGCCAGGCGGGCATTCCAGCCTACGCGGAACTGGCCACAGGATATTTTGAAGCGACGGAAGTTGAGACAGTTCTGGCACTGTTAAAAGTGATAGATAACCCGCGCCAGGATATACCCCTGGCGGCGGTTTTAAGATCCCCGCTGGTTGGCTTAAAAGCGGGAGACTTGGCCAGGGTAAGGCTTGCCTCACGCCGGGGCGACTTTCTTGACGCGGTGGTGGCGGCATCGGTAGGAGGACAGGGGGAACTCTCAGATCGTCTTTTGAGCTTGCTGCAAAAGCTGGAGAAATGGCGCGGTTCCGCCAGGCAGGGTTCACTGGCGGACCTGATCTGGAGTATTTACCGGGAAACCGGGTACTATGATTTTGTGGGTGGTTTGCCTGGAGGAGGGCAGCGCCAGGCCAATTTGCGGGCGCTCCACCACAGGGCCAGGCAGTATGAGGCCAGCGCTTTCCGTGGGCTTTTCCTCTTTCTGCGCTTTATTGAGAGAATCCGGGAGGGCGGTCGTGACCTGGGGACTGCCCGGGCTTTAAGTGAGAAAGAGAATGTGGTGCGGATTATGAGCATCCACAAGAGCAAGGGCCTGGAGTTTCCTGTTGTGTTTGTGGCGGGCCTGGGCAAGAAGTTTAACTTCAGTGATTTAAACAAGGATGTTTTGTTTCATAAAGATCTGGGTTTCGGACCCCAGTTGGTGGACGCCGGGGCGAGGGTGACTTATCCCACCATGGCCAAGCTGGCTTTAAGGCAGCAGCTAAAGATGGAAACCTTGGCGGAAGAGATGCGCATTCTCTATGTGGCCCTGACCAGAGCCCGTGAGAAGCTGATCCTGGTCGGCTCAGTCAAGAATTTAAAGAATCACACCCGGCGCTGGTGCGGTCCGCTGGAAACGTCAGGCTGGCATTTGCCGGAGGGATTCCTGGCAGCGGCTGCTACCGGCCTGGATTGGTTGGTCCCTGCTTTAGCCCGTCATAAGGACGGCGGGGAAATCAGAAAGATGGGGAAAAGTGAAGGCACTCCATTAGTAAAGGTGGCAGCTGACAGTTCACGCTGGAGGATAATTTTTGAAACCGGCCTGGCCGGCTCAGAGGCGATTAGGTTTTCCCGCCCCGAATTTCTGTCCTTGGTCAGTAAAATGCAGCCCCTGGCTGAAGAAGGTCCTCTGGCGGATGTAGTTAAAAACAGGCTGGATTGGAGCTACCCTTTTACCGGAGTAGTTGGCCGTGCTTCCAAGGCTTCTATTGCCGATTTAAAAAGGCGTTTTGACCAGCTGGCGGCGGAAGAGGACGCGTCCCTGCGTGATTTCCGGCCGGCTGTCGGCCGCAGGCCTCTTTTTTT
>JBAZQW010000025.1:0-14935 GCA_041645005.1 Desulfotomaculaceae bacterium
TTATAAATATTAGACATGATTTCTTCAACCACTTAAAACACTCCCAGCATTACCACAACTCCAGAGCCACTTATGCCTACAATAGAGGCAGGGCACGCATAACGGCCCTGCACCTATTGTACTACTTTGACACCTTTTTTTTCAAATAAAAAAGTCATCCGGGGAAATTTGCACGGGTAGGAATTTGGAAGGTTCTTGTTAAAAAGTCCGGATTATGTTGTACAGGTTGTCCCGCTGAGCCGGCTGGTAACCCGCTTCTTTGATGCTGTGCACCAGCTCTTGCAGTGAGGCGCTGAAGCCTACACCCGCTGCCCGCACCACGTTTTCCTCCAGCATGGTGGAGCCAAAATCGTTGGCGCCAAAAGCCAGGGCGATCTGCGCTATTTTTACCCCCTGGGTTACCCAGGACACCTGCAGGTTGGGCACATTGTCCAGATAAATCCTGGCTGCGGCCAGGGTGCGCAGGTAATCCACAGCGGTAGAAGGTGAGCCGCCCAGCTTAGTATGCCCCGGCTGGAAGCTCCAGGGAATAAACGCGGTGAAGCCGCCGGTTTCATCCTGCAGGCGGCGGATCGCCTCCAGGTGAGCAATTCTGTCGGCCAGTGTTTCCACACTGCCGAACATCATGGTGGCAGTACTCTTCAGCCCCGCCCGGTGGGCAGCCCTCATAACTTCCAGCCACCGGCCGGCGCCGGTCTTGCGGGGACTGATTAACCGGCGCACCCGGTCCACCAGGATCTCCGCGCCGCCCCCGGCGATGGAATCAAGGCCGGCCGCGGCCAGGCGGCTGATCACCACCTCTAAAGACAGGTCCGAGGCACCTGCCAGGTAGTCAATTTCCACGGGGGAAAGAGAGTGAAGTTTTATGGGATAGCGCTTTTTGATCGCCGTAAACAGATCTTCAAAATAATTGAGGTCCAGGTCCGGGTTGAGACCTCCCTGCATCAGGATCTGGGTTCCTCCCACCGCAACGGTTTCCTCGATCTTTTCAAAAATCTCGGCGCGGCTGAGGACGTAGGCCTCGGGATGCCCGGCTGGCCGGTAGAAGGCGCAGAACCGGCATCCCGTAACACATGTATTGGTATAGTTGATGTTGCGGTCAATGACAAAGCTTACCCGCCGCTCAGGGTGCAGGCGGCCCCGCGCCTGGTTGGCCAGCATCCCCAGCGTAAGCAGATCCGAACCACTTAACAGGGCCAGGCCTTCCTCTTCACTGAGCCGTTTCCCATCAAGCGCTTTGGACACGATAGTAGCGGTCATTTTCCTTCCCCCATATATTCAAGGCCACCGCCGGCTTAACCAGCCCGCATTCCGCGGCGCAATGATAAAAATACATCAGGCTGTCTATATGATGCCAGCCCAGGTCGTGCTGCAGGCAATTAAAATAGTCTGTCAGCACCGCCTCGGGTAATTCAGTCACAGATCCGGCCCTGGCGACCAGCTTATCCGGATTTTTTTGCCCCCACTTTTTAGCAATGAGCATCCCCCGCCAGATCGCCGTTAACTGTTCTGGGTACTTGCGCGCAAAATCACTGGTGGTAACCCACAAAGCGAATACCATCGGACGGCCGGTCCAGCGCTTCCACTCACTGGCCAGATCGTATACATACAGGCCGCTGGCCTGATTGATCTCCTGCAGCGCCTCATCGCCAATCACTAAGGAGGCGTCGGGCTCGTCCCACCATACGGGGGTTGCCGGCGGGCGGGTGAAAAAGTTGGTCTTGATGTTGTAAAACCTGTGCATGAGCAGCTTAAGCAGCACCACGCTGGTAGCCGAGTGCGGGGTCAGGGAGACGCGCCTTCCCGCCAGCTGTTCCACGGGCAGCCTGCTGACCATGGCCACACTCCGCACCGGGCCGTCAGCGGCTATGGACAGGTCGGGGAGCACCAGGCAGTTTTCCGGCTGCCTGGTATATTCGATAGAAGAAATAGCGGTAACCTCCAGCAGACCTTCCCTGAACATACTGTTGAGCTGGTTGGGGTGGTGGGCGCACAACCTGGCCGGAACTTTCACCAGCCCCTCCCGCATGGCGCAGAAGACCGGCAGGCAATTGATGTACGAAACATATCCCAGACGCGGCCATTCCATAAGAATTGACCTCCTCTATCTTTATCTCTCCTGAAAATAACGTTATGGGCTGTCTTTAAAATGTAGGGTCGAATTGATTTTCATCATCTGCTGGTGCCGCTCCTGCGGCATGAGTGTCTAAGCGGTACTTGTCTTATCATAACGTCGGACCACCTTGTAAAGGGTATCTCTCTCCACCGGTGTGCGGCCGGCTTCCCGGATCATGCGCAGGAAGGTTTCCGCCGGCTGGTACTGCGCAGTTTCCGCCCCCGCCTCGTGGACAATCCGTTCCTCCCTGACCGTCCCGTCAAGGTCGTTCACTCCGAAACTCAGCGCCACCTGGGCTACTCTGGGCGTGATCATAATCCAGAAGGCCTTGATATGCTGAAAATTATCCAGCATCAGGCGGGCTATGGCCAGTGCTTTAAGATCGGTCATACCCGTGGTTTTGGGCACCTGCGCCAGGGAAGTGTTGGCCGGATGGAAGGCCAGGGGGATAAAAGCAAGAAAACCTCCGGTCCGGTCCTGCAGTTCCCTGAGAGCGAGCAGGTGGTCCACCCGGTCCTCTATACTCTCAAGATGTCCGTACAGCATCGTGGCGTTGCTCCTGAACCCCAGCTTATGCGCGGTCTCGTGGACCTCCAGCCATCTTGCGGCGCCAATTTTTTTCCCGCAAATCTTTTCCCTCACCCCGGCGTTAAATATTTCCGCGCCTCCTCCGGGCAGCGAGCCAAGCCCCGACTCCTTGAGGCGCAATAATACCTCCTCCAGGCCGAGCCCGCTTATTTCACTCAAAAAATCAATTTCCACCGCGTCAAAAGCCTGGATATGGGCTTCAGGCAGGATGTCTCTTACAATTCTCAACATCTCCAGGTAATAGTCAAAAGGCAAATCCTCATTTAAGCCGCCAACTATATGCACCTCGGAAACCCCCAGCCCGCGGGCTTTTTCCGCTCTTACCGCTATCTCTTCCAGGGACAGGGTATACGCTCCGCTGTCCGCGGGCTTTTTGCCAAAGGCGCACAGTTCGCAAAGGTTGCGGCAGATGTTGGTGTGGTTGATATGGGTGTTGTTGATGAAGAAAACATCGTCGCCCACCTTCCGGCGCCTGGCGTGATCGCTTAACATGCCGATTGACAGGAGGTCGTGGGACTGCCACAGTTTGATCCCGTCCGCCCGGCTCAACCGCTCACCTTCCCTGACCTTGCGGGCGATGACACCCAGTTGGCTTTGTTCCAGATACTGTATCATTCTAGATCCTCCCGGCGCTTCGTGTTTTCCGGCCGCAGCAGGGTAGGTTTCCGTAAGTTCCGGCACTCACAGGCGGCCTCCAGATCCAATGTCTCAAGGGCGCGCATAGCTATCAGCCCCCAGACAGACGCGTCTTCAAAAAATATCTCTTTTAAAAGCTGGTAGTCCCATGGTTTCACTGTGCCTTCACCATAATTGACGACCAGGTAAATGCCGGCGTAACAAGCACCGATTTCCCGCGCCAGGTAGACTTCCGGACTGAGGGTCTGGCCCACAATGTCCGCTCCCCACTGGCGGAAGAGGGCCACCTCGGCAGGGCTTTCAAAATGCCTGCCGTCTGTCACCAGGTAAATCCCACGGGTAAAGACCCGGCCAAGAGGATTCTCCACGGCCGCGTCAACCAGTGTGCGGTGCAGGGAGGGGCAAATAGGCTGGCGCATCACCGACAGGTATCCCTCCCCGACGCTAGTATCCCGCCGCATGGAAAAGTCGATGTAATCATTGGGCACCACAATATCTCTGGGGTCCAGCAGGTGATTGACACTGCCCACTCCTCCCTCGGCGACCACCTTGCGCACGCCCGCTTCCCGGAAAACCCAGAACAGGCGCCGCGAGGCCTCTCCCCAGGACACGCCGGGTATGCGGCCGTGCATTTTGGCGGCCAGCACTGTCCGGCGCCGCCCGGCGCCCAGGGTAAATAATTTTAAAGGAGGGCTCTCACCGAAGGGGGTTGGGCAAACCAGGTCGGTGGCGGCAACTTCCACCCCGCCCCAGTCCAGGTTTTCGGGAAACTCCAGGGAAAATGTGCCCGAACCACCGATAAAGCCAATATCCGCGCGGGGTACCTCCCGGGTGTCCATAGCCATCTGTCCTTTCTTCCTGATAATTCAACAAACAATGTTCGATTGAAATCGAACCTACAGATTTTCAGCCTTCTGCCTAATAGGGTTAACTTGGGGGACTGGTAAACCCTAAACCCCGCAGGTTATATTCAACCAGCGGGCCTACCGCTTCTTCCAGGGTGGTGGGGTAGCCCTCCCTCAGCCAGACCAGAACCACATTGTAAAAAGTCCCCACAAAAGCGGTGGCGGCGATCCGGCTGTCCAATGGGGGGATCTGGTTTGTTTCAATCGCTTCCCTGATGTCAGCTTCCACCAGTTCGGCCAGGCGGTCCAGCAGGTCGGCCAACTGCTCGCTCACCGCCTGGTTGGAACTTGCCGTTTGCAGCAGGATCACTCTAGCCAGGGCGCGGTTTTTACCCAGAGTTTCCACCGCCGCTTCCATAGAGGCGCGAAGTTTGCCCTGAACATCTCT
Source organism: Desulfotomaculaceae bacterium (assembly GCA_041645005.1). GTDB lineage: Bacteria > Bacillota > Desulfotomaculia > Desulfotomaculales > Pelotomaculaceae > Pelotomaculum_B. The sequence continues at coordinate 4,634 of JBAZQW010000025.1, forward strand.
GGCTTCCTTACGATTGTCCGCTATCTTGGACAGCACCATTTCATAAATCTCGTCCACCAGAGCGGCAAAAAGGGCTTCCTTGTTGCGCAGATAAAGGTAGATGGTACCGGTGGCCAGTCCGGCTTTCCTGGCGATTTCCTTGATAGAGGTGCCGTGATAGCCGTGTTCCGCAAACACAGTCTGGGCAGCCTGCAGGATAGCCTGCAGTTTGGCCTCGAGTTTTTTGCCTACTTTGTCGGTCTTGCGGTATGCCAATGAAACCACCTCAAAGAAATGAATATGTGTTCATTTTTTACTGCTATTGTATCCATTGCCCCTGACCATGTCAAGAAGAAATGGGTAGTTCCTTCAAGGACCGTTCCTGTCAAAAAAAATTAAGGCTTTCATTAATCAAGCCTTAAAAAAGTTAGTGCAAAAATTTTATAAAACCTCTTATTTTAACAACATGGAGATCCTGGTTAATAGCTCGCTCTCAGGCACGTCATGCGGTGAATTATAGTAGTACTCGTAGTACACACCCTTTTGCTCGTAGCCGTTTTCTTCGATCCACTTGAACATCTCATTATAGGGCCGCTCCATTTGACTGTACGCACCTTTATACATGCAGGACACATACTTGCCCCGGGGAATTTCACCGGATATAATCTCGCCGTTTCCGGGCAGAGGCTTCATAACAGGAAAGCCCATTTCCACGTCTAAATCCTGCATATCAAGGTTGTAATAGGCTGTAAACGGCGCATCCGCCCTCCCTTTCATTTTACTATTCTGGATAAAGATCGCAACTCCTTGTTTAGGAAATGGCACATTGTGTCACTATTTGCGATGGGGTTTATTTCAGGACACACTTTTTATTTTAGGAATGCAATCAAGAACGATAGCGCCGTCCCGCACCAAATTTACGAATAGATTTGCTATTTCAGGGTCAAATTGGGTTCCCATGCAATTCTGGATCTCATTAAGAGCGGCAATAACACTTAAACCCGCCCGGTAGGGGCGGTTGGAGGTCATCGCGTCAAACGCGTCGGTGATCATGAGACATCTGGCCAGTAGAGGTATGTTTTCGCCCTTTATGCCCCTGGGATAACCCCTGCCGTCCCATCTTTCGTGGTGTCCGATAACAGCCGGTATCACATAATTCAGGGAGGGCAAATGCTTGATGATGGTGATGGACATTTCCACGTGCTTTTTGACTATCGCATATTCTTCGCTGGTCAGCCTGCCCGTTTTGGTAAGGATACTTTCCGGTATGCCTATCTTGCCCACATCATGCAAAAGGGCCGCCTCTTTGACAATTTCCAGGTGCGACTTGTCCAGGCCCAGGGCACCGGCGAGAATGGTCGCATATTCAGCGACTCTTTGCGAGTGGCCGAAGGTATAATGGTCCTTGGTGTCAATGGCTGCTGTTAAAGCATATATGGTAGCGGCGTAGGCAGGTTTGACAGCGTTTGAGTCAGCGTCCTCGTCAAGTGAGTTTCCGGGGGAAGCTGGAGTATAAATAACCGTCTGATTCTTACCATTGTTCTTGGCAGTATACATGGCCAGGTCAACTCGCTTTAAAAGTTCCTCGGCGTTGGAGGCGGCGTGGGGATAGGTGCACACACCAATACTGGCGGTTAAGAACCGCTGAGTCACATCAGTTGTGTTAAAGAAGGTTCTCTGTATCTCAAGCCGTATATTTTCAGCCATATCAAAAGCCCTTTTCGAATCAAAATAGGGCAGCAAAATGGCAAATTCCTCACCACCATAACGGCAGACAATACCCTTTTCCCCCACCAGTCTCGCCATTATTGAAGCAACCATCTCCAGCGCGTTATCACCTTCCAAATGACCGTACAGGTCGTTAAAAAGCTTGAACATATCCAGATCAAGCAGCAGCAGGGACAGCTCGGCGGAACCGACTTTTTTCACCTGCTCTGATAGCGCCTTACGGAAATATCTGTGGTTATACAGCTTGGTGAGGCTGTCGGTCAAAGCTTCATCCTGGGCGCGGGTGAAAAGCCTGGCATTGTCAAAAGCAACCGCGCTGGAGGCGCCCAGATAAGTGAGCAAATCCAGGTCATCCAGCGTATACGCGGTGCTGTTATTCTTTCTGGTCAGCATCATCATACCGATCAAATCGTTTCTGCTCATTATCGGTATGATCACCTCGATACCCAGATCGCTGATGATTCTCTTTTCTTTTTCCCACATTGATTTGAAAAAAGGCTGGAAGTACAGTTCTTCCCTGGAGAGACTGGTGTTGTTGCTGATGAGCCATCTGACGATTGGATTGTCAAAAGAAATTTGACAATCCGGCTTGTATATTTGAGAGGAGGTGCTAAACACATAATAGTGCGCTTTTTCCTCATGCTTGATCAAAACAAGTATCTCCCTGGCGCGAATAGCCAACTGGACAGCTTCAATCAACTCTTTGACCATATCATGCAGATCCAGTTTATTTGAGATGCTGACACTGAAATGTTTCAGCGCCTGGCGCTGGGAATACTCCGCTTTATAAAACATCTTATCAACCAGTCTGCAGGTGAACCTGTATAATGGCTGGAAGACAACAGCCACCAGCAATGCTGAAAAAGTTGTAAAGTACGGGGTTATATCCCGGTATAAATTAGCCGTGTGTTTTTCAACAAAGAAAACAACGTACACATATATGCAGGTAAGAAGGAGGGCAAACAGCGAATAAACAATACCTCTGGTCACCATGAAACGCAGTTCCAGCATGCGGTACTTGTAGATGGCCAGCGTGATCAAAATAGCGTTGATGAAACACCCCAGTATATCCACCGGGTATTTCCCTATGGCCGGGACAATATTGAAGATCACGCCGATGAACATTATCCACACACCGGCTATGATCAGGCCGATGCGCCCATAGGTGGTATTGCCGTTGCGGATGTTAACCCTGGCTTTGACCAGGATATCCATAATCATAATGAACATTAAAATATATATGGGAATAGCTGCTATGCCCAATGAATAGACAAATTCAACAGATGGAAACTCCCGGCCATTAGCCGTTACCGTGCTGGTGACCACATAGGCGTCGGTAACCACATAGCCCAGCACGTCAAATACAATCGCGACAGCTGTCAGGACTCCCCAGAAAATTATCTTACCAGTGTTGATAGAGTTGGTGAACACGGATATGAAATAATAAAGAAAAAAAGGAACGGTGAGCATTACCGCCACCATTACCCTGTTCCAAAAGAGTACCCCGGGGTACAACTGCATTTTCATAAACAATGATGAAGCCGTCCAAAGAATTAAAGAAGTTAAAACCAGCATGAACATGCGGATGAATTTATCCTTCTTGGATATGGAAAAAAACAGCATCAACAAACAGTAGCTGGCTAACGCTATTACTGGCATTACCCAGAAAAACAATTGCAAAAGCGGCATCAGGATACTCCTTTTCCACTTCCGTTGCGGGCGATTTTTAAAACCTCTATAACATCAAAATGAGACGGGTTGATCCTTCTCAGGCTCCGTCCAAATGTATCAAAATATTGGCTGATCGTGCCCGCCGGTATTATGGAAACCACCAGGGGGTCAATTCCTAGCAGGTATTTCAAATCACTATAATCAGTGTCAACATAACGGAAATATATAGAAAGATGCTCCTTGATAATGTCTTTGGTCATGGCGCCTTTCATACCATCGGCGCCCACTTCGACATAAAGGTGGATAAAAGCTCTGTTGCACTCATCAAATTCCTTGACCGCGAACCATTCGGCTATACTTAGTTTGGAAAGCTTTAAAGCCTCGCTGATAGTACCTTCTGAAATGCGGGTGAACCCGGCTAAATCTATGATTCTTGGGTCGCGGTCAACATAAGCGAACTGCGGCAGCCCAATGCCGTCTTCTTCATTGCTCAGCGACAGGCACTCAAACATATCACCCATCCTGTACCGGGCAAACGCTCCTCCTTTTAAACTAGAAATCACCAGCTCATATTGATTCCCCGCCACCAGTTCATCCAAAAGATAGGTGTTTGGAACATAAGAAGCGTCCTCAATATTCTTCTCCATCTCCGACTTTGGAATAAACTCATAAAAGCAAACATCGGGAAAAAAGACCAGGCCATCCTTACTCCATGTTTCCGTGGCGATACAGGTGGGTTCAGTGCCGCCAAAAATCTCCAGGGGCTTCACACCCCAGTAATTCTCTATTTTCTTTTTTAAGCTCGCAGAATCTGTGCCGGCGCAAATCAGCCCTTTAAGTTTCCAAATATCCTTGGGCATGATTGGAGCTTTATTTTTTTTGCTTTTTAGCCAGGCCTTAATCAAGCGGTAATTCATTTTAGGAGAATTATTTAAAACACTGAAGCTTTGACCAGAGCCGCCGCCTGCTGCAAAGTTATCACTAATTCTGGCGATTACGCTGCTCAAACCGAAAAACAGGTCTATGCCCTTTTGGGTCCCCATTTTGAAACCGGCTTTATTTCTCTGGCCAAAGCTCATGGCTTCCGCCTCTTTGGTCGGCGGCAGAAAATTTATCGATAATTCACCGTCAATGACATGGGGCACTATTCCTGTAAGATAAGGCAGCGGCGCCATGCCGTAGAGGAAGTTTTCTCCTCCTCTTAACGAGAATTGGCCTTTTTTGCTGCTGGTGGCGAGGATCATACATGTGATGAAACTGCTTTTGTGGCATTTGAGCATGCTGTCGGTATAGGGAGCCATTTTCACCGGCTTTTTACCGCTTTCCCAGGTGGTTTCAATCCACAGCACCGGCTTGGAAGGGAGAGCTGATTCCACCTTTGGCAGCAATATATCGGCATAATCATCATATTCGGTAAGAGGCACCATCTGCCTGTACTCGTCCACACTGGCCGGCTTTTTACCTTTCATAATTCGCCTGCCGAGCTCACAATTGGCATACATCTCGAGCTGTTCCAGCATAAGGCGGTTCTGAATCTCCATAAATTCAGGTACAGAAAGATCTAAAAACCCGCAGTATTCCTGCCAGATTTGATCGTACTGTTTTTTACGGAGTTTTTGGTCTAAAGTCACGAAGAACCCCCTGTTTTAAGGTGATATGCACTTTTTGACACTAGCAAGATTGGGTACCAGAAAGGGGACTTTTCTCTTATACCGCTCATAACCGCTTAAGGTCCTGGGGAAAAGCCAGCGGTCCTGAACATAGACGTGAATAACATCCATAACCGTCCAGATTATCCCCGCCCACATCATCATCGTTTTACCTGAAGCCAGCCAAAGAAAAAGATAAAAAAAGAAAAACCATATTACACCCGGATGGCGGCAAAGAGCATACATCCCTGTGTCAACAACAGTGTTTCCCTTTTCTGTTGCGAGGTAGGTTTTACTAAATGGCAAAGCAAAAAATAATGAATATATAACTAGAAACAGCGAAACAATCGACAGCACTGCAAAAAGCAACCGCAACGGGACAGATACCTGAAAGCCCTCAAAGTTTCCAAGCAATATTCCCAGTGTGGAAACCGCCAGAAGCGCTATGCCAAAAGCGAAGCAAATATTTAAGCTCTTTTTAAAGAACACAATTTTGTTAAAATCAAAAATATATAGAATAACAAAGGCAAGACAGCCTGCAATGATAAAGGTCATAATCTATTACCAATAGTAAATAAATTCATACAAATTTAGCATATTGCATAATCTGATCAATTACAAGAAAAAATCACATTTTTCTTTCAATATTTCTAATATGCATTCCGTAAACGCATTATAGTACGCATCACCGGTGTGACATTGTCCTGAGCACGCTAAAGCCGAAAGCCTCCTGCAATATTTAATAGGAAGACAAATAAAAACCACTCGCGTTTAACGAGTGGCTGCTTATCCAACACATTATTTCAAAAATCCCTCCAGAATGGTATCCTCGGCTTCTTTTTCTGATAGCCCCAGTGTCATCAGCTTGATCATCTGCTCACCGGCGATTTTACCGATAGCGGCCTCATGCACCAGCTGTGAATCGGCATGCTGCGCGGAAATTTCCGGGATTGAGCGAATCCTGGCCTCGTCCATGATAATCGCGTCGCACTGCACATGGCCCCGGCAGCGGTTCAGCCCGATAACACGCGGATAAAAAATCTGCTGCGACCTGTCCCTGGCAACCGAGCGGGAGATAACCTGCGTGGAAGCATCCAGGCCTGCGAGTTCAACCGTTATTCTCGACTCGGCAAATTGATCTCCGTCAGTAAGCATTCGCTCTGTTACGAACAGGTGCGCGTTATCTTTCACTCTTACCTCTGTTACGCGCAGGGTATTGTCAACACCACTGATTTGGACCAGTTCCATCTCAGCGTAGCCATCTTCTTCAACTACAACTATGGTCCTGGGGTTAAGAATTCTTTTACCACTGCCTTTTCCCTCGCCATAGTGCTTTTCTACGTAGCGCATCCTGGCGCCCTTGCGGACAATGAAATCATGCACACCATCGTGTTGAGCGTTTTTTTCACCCGGGTTGTGGATGCCGCAGCCGGCAATGACGGTTACATCCGCACCCTCGCCGATGTCAAATGTATTATAGACAAGATCGTGCAAACCTTCAGCTGTCAGGATGACTGGGATGTGCACGGTCTCCCCCTTGGTACCGGGCTTGACGATCACGTCAATCCCGGGCTTGTCTATCTTTGTCCTGATCTCAATATTTGGGGTGATACTGCGGTCTACACCGGCCCCGTTTTTGCGGATATTATAAGCTCCCTTCGGAGTGCCGTGCAGATCAGCGACTATTTCTAAAATATGTTTATCAATACTATTGAGCATTTTCACCCACCCTTTCGTCGCAGCTTGTGCGGCATGAGCATGTTGCATTCTGCATGATCAGGGGCCAGACCTCGTCCTTTTTGCCCTTTTCTTTTATGGTTCCATCGGCAATCAGGATAATCTCGTCAGCCAGATTAATAATCCTTTCCTGGTGGGATATCAAAATAATAGTTGTATCATACTGCTCATGAAGATTATTGAAGGTCTCGATCAGCCTGTTAAAACTCCACAAATCAATGCCGGCCTCCGGCTCATCGTAGATAGCGACCTTCAGGTTCCTGACCAACAGCGTGGCAATCTCTATCCGTTTCACTTCCCCGCCGGACAGGCTGCTGTCAACCTCTCTGCCAATATAATCCTGGGGGCAAAGCCCCACGTTGTAAAGAAAATTGCAGTCCTCGCAGGTTCTGTTTTTACCCGTCGCTATTTCCATCATTTTACCGACCGTTAAACCTTTGAAACGGGGCGGCTGCTGGAACGCGTAGCCGATACCCAAAAGGGCTCGCTCGGTGATACTGAGTGATGAAATATCCTGGCCGTTTAACAAGATCTCACCGGAAGTCGTCTTGTATATTCCCATGATTGCTTTGGCCAGGGTGGACTTGCCGCCGCCGTTTGGCCCGGTAAAAACATATAGCAGATGGTCTTCCAGTTTTAAATCGATATTTCGCAGGATTTCAACAGTACCGTTTTTACCTTCCAGGGATACGGAGAGGTTCTTGATTTCCAACATGAACATCACCTCGATATTAAGACGTTATCTATGGTGATATGATAACAACAAATATTTTCTAAACTATTAAGAATATATTAATAATTTTTTTTATTTTCCTTTGAAATATAAATATTTTAGTAATTATTTATTAACTTTTTCTTAAGACTGCTTGTTATAAGCCTTGAAAGAGTTATACGAGTAATACTTGGTTTAATTATTTTATCACTGGTTTTTTGGGGGCCTAAAAGCGCCTGGGGCTGGCTGGGATTAATACCGGTTCTGACTGGTCTTTCTGGATACTGTCCGCTGTATACTGTTTTGAAAATCAACAGGTGCAAAAAATAAAGATTTTTCAATCATTATAGCGAGAAAAACATTAAAACCACCCAAATGGGTGGTTTTTTTAATAATTGATATCCGAAAGGGGAATATTCTTAAAGGTTGATCGCTTTTTAACCTCTGATTTTCTTCGGGAGGATTATGATACTAAATACTGAACAACTCCGACAAAAAGCTCATGAACTTGCCCTGACCCACGACCCTTACGTGAGACGCAGGCCATCAAAGCGCCTGTGGCGGGATTTTTATGCGGACGTCGAAAATCTACGCGCGTTTATACGCTCGCTGCAAGATGGCGATGCAAGCTGTTCGCAGCCCGCGGAGGAATGGCTGCTAGATCATGCTGAGTTCATCGAAGAACAGGTGTTGGTCATCCGGCACCAGTTCTCGAATGCCTTCTTACGGGATTTGGCGCACCTGCGTAAGACCGGCAAGGCAAGGATACTGTCTATCTGTGCAGATTATCTCGAGCATGTGGACGGGAGCCTGGACGAGGACTCGCTGGTTTCATACATTAATTCTTACCAGGAAGTATCGGTATTGACCATTGCAGAAGCGTGGGTGGTCCCGCTTATCCTGCGCATCGCTTTGATCCGGCGCCTGGCCGAAGTGATGGAACTGGTCCGCGAACGACGAGAGGTGTGCAAGTCAGTCGAAGGGTTGCTGGCGCAAATAGAGTCATCGAAGTTAAGTCCGGATGTTATAAATGAAGTCCTTGAAGAAGCGGGCCAGGATATGCCGCTCTCCGGTCCGGTGATCGTCCACCTGGTCAGGCGCCTGCGCGAATGGGCGGACGATTCGGCAACTGTACGGGATTGGCTCATGTGTAAACTGGAAAATGGCCCTGACAGCCTTGATCGAATCATTTCCTACGAGTATCAGCTTCAGGCCGCCTATCAGGTGACCACAGGCAACCTTATCGGAAGCCTGCGCAAAATTTCGCGCATGCACTGGCATGATCAGTTCGAGCAGATTTGTATGGTTGAGCACACTCTGCGCGAAGAAAGCGCCGGCGCCTATCCGCTTCTTGATTTTTCAAGCCGTGACGTACTGCGAAAACGCATTGAGCAATTAGCCTGCCGCTTGCGTGTGCCGGAAAACCTGGTCGCGCAGCAGGCCGTCGAGCTTGCGGCGAAGGAATACGAGCAGGCGTGCGCGGAGCGGGCGAAAGAAGATGAGGCTGCCGGCAGTCCGGCAGATTTAGAAGATCTGCCGCGCCATGCATTTGCCCCTTACTACCTTCTGGAACCAGTTGGCGTCAAGGAACTGCGGCACGCGCTGAAAATGTGCGGCGCCCCCCGGTATTTACCGGAAATAGGAATTTTGCGTCGTGCCACCGGCACGTATTTCACCATCCTTACAGGTTTATGCGCGGTCGCCCTGCTCGGGTTTGCCGTGTGGATCGCCAGCGGCGCTAGTTTCACGGCTGCCCGGTGGGTGATGATTCTGATCGCGTTGCTTTTACCCGCCAGCGAGTGGGCAGTCACGGCGGCACACTGGCTGATAGGGTGCGCCAGACGACCGCAGCCGCTGCTAAGATATGATTTCTCGCGCGGGGTTCCACCTGAAGCGACCACTATGGTCGTAATTCCCGTAATCTGGTCCACAGTCAAAGAGGTACGGGAAATGGCGGACCGGCTGGAACTGCATTACCTGGCCAACCGCGACTCGAATATCCACTTCGCTCTCCTGGGTGATCTTGTTGACGCAGACGCGGAAAGACTTCCTGAGGATGCTGCCGTCCTTGCAGCCACGCGCGCAAGCATTGAGCAGTTAAACTGCACTTACTCCCGCACGGGTGGAAGTACCTTTCACCTCTTTCAGCGCCGCAGGATGTGGAACCCGTCCGAGGGGGTATGGATGGGTTGGGAGCGCAAGCGGGGCAAACTGGTGGAATTTGTCGAACTGCTTAAAGGGCGGACTGATACGACTTACGACTTCGTAGCCGGGGACACAGCCATCCTGCCGCGTATCCGTTACATCATCACCCTTGACGCGGATACGCAACTGCCGCTGGGAAGCGCGCAGCGGATGATCGGCGCCCTGCATCTGCCCTACAACCGGCCACGGTTTAACCATACGCGGACACGGGTCATCGAGGGATACGGTGTACTGCAGCCGCGTATCGGCATTAGTCACGGGGCGGCCTTACGTTCGCGATTCGCTTATTTATCGTCTTCGGATCCGGGTATCGATCCGTATACCTTTGCCGCCTCCGATCCATACCAGGACGGGTTGGGGCAGGGTATTTTTACGGGGAAGGGTATATTCGATGTTGAGGCATTTGCGAAAGTTTTGTGTGAACGTATTCCAGAAAACCGGGTGCTCAGTCACGACTTGTTGGAAGGCGGGTTTTTACGCGCCGGCCTGCTGTCGGACATCGAATTAATCGATGAGCACCCAGCTACGTTCAGCGCTTATCAGATGAGAATGCACCGCTGGGTGCGTGGCGATTGGCAATTGCTCCTATGGCTGTTTCACCGTGCCCGCAACCGGCGGGGA
>JBAZQW010000026.1:0-14892 GCA_041645005.1 Desulfotomaculaceae bacterium
GATTATTACGAATAACGCCTCGACCCGCTGGAAGAAACGGCCGAGATAAATGTCCCTGGAGAGATTGTAAAAGGGCAGCGTGGCTTCCATTGAGGCATTTCTGCCCAAAGTCATTACCATGGTTGCCATAAGCGCCATTAAAAAAACAAAGCCAATCAGCATTGAGCGGGCGCCGATCTTGCCAAACTTTTCAGTTCCGCCGAATGCCTGAACCAGCACCGCGGCAAAGATTACCTCGGTAACCGCGGCGGTGCTGTACGTCCCCAGGCCGAAGACATTTAGAGGGCCCATCCCCAAAAGGGGGAAAAGGTCGTTGACGTTCCACTGCGGGAGCAAGGCGAGAAGCAGGACGGCTATACCGCCCAGAATGTAGAGGTAAGTGAGGCGGGCAGTCCGGGCCAGTGCTTCTATGCCGAGGTAGGCTCCCAGCAGGCCGACAATAATGTATGAGGTTGAGATGACACTTAACGGTGTGTTGGGCAGGGCGGCGATAATCAGCGCTTCGCTGAATTCCCTGATAAACAGGGAACATACAGACATGAAAAACACAACCGTCACCAGGTTTAAAACAATTCCTATTACGGGGCCGCAGGCCTGTTCGGTTATTTCAATTATCGTATTTCCGGGGCTTTTCTTTAAAACCAGCGACAGTACAAACACACCGGTCAGGGCGACCGCCAGCCCCCCCAGCGGGGCCATCCAGGCCGCGGAGCCACAGGTTTCGACAAGAGACCTGGGATAGGGCTGGAAGATCCTGGCCATGCTGGAGATAGCCAGCAGGATTATCGCTTCCGCCGGACCGACCGTTCCTTCTTTAACCATTCTTTTCACCACCGTTCCGCCTGATCCAGCCTCTGGACACCCTGGGCTGGCGGGTGATATCCCGCGGGTTGATATAGTCGGGCCGCTTCTCATGAAAGAACACCGGCAGCCTGGCCACTATATCCGGCCCTGCCACGGTCTTGGGCCCGGTTGGGGCCAGGTAAGGGACTCCGAAGGATTTAAGGTTGGCCGTCAGGGCGACCTGGGCGAAGAGGCCCATGGAAATCCCGAAAAAGCCAAGTGTCGCTCCCAGTGCTATGTAGATAAAGCGGTAGATCCGCAGAGAGAAGGCCAATGAGTAATAAGGTATGGCAAAGGATGACAGCCCCGTTACAGCGACTATAATTACCAGGATGGGGCTGACTATGTTTGCCTGCACCGCCGCCTGGCCGAGGATCAAGGCGCCCACGATGCCGATGGTCGATCCCATTACGCCGGGTATCCGCAGGCCCGCCTCGCGGATCAGCTCAAAGGAAAACTCCATCAGGAGGACCTCCACAACTGAGGGGAAAGGGACTTTTTCCCGGTTTCCGGCAATGGCCAGGAGCAGCTCTGTCGGGATCATCTCCTGGTGGAACAAAACAACAGCAAGGTAAAATCCCGGCAGCAGAAAGGACAACAGGAAGGCCAGGGCGCGCAACCAGCGGATGAAGGTGCCGTATTGCCAGCGTTGGTACATCTCCTCTCCGGTGTGAAGCATCTCATACATCGTGGTCGGCATAACCAGGGCAAACGGACTGCCGTCTACAAGGATCGCCACTCTTCCATCAATGATGTTTGCGGCGACGCGGTCGGGACGCTCAGTGGCCAGGACCGTTGGGCTTAAACTGTAGGGATTGTCCTCTATGAATTCCTCCAAAACCCCGCTGTCACCGATATAATCGGTTTTAACACTGTCGATCCTTTTTTTTACCTCTGCCACAAGTTCCGGGTTGGCCAGGTCCCGCAGGTACATGATGGCTACGGTTGTTTTGCTGCGAGTTCCCACCACCATGAATTCGGTTGTCAGTTTTTCACTCTTGATTGCCTTTCTCAGCAGGGCGGTGTTAGCCCGGATTGTTTCGGTAAAAGCTTCCTGCGGTCCGCGGACAAACTGTTCGGTGGTAGGCCTCTCGACGCCGCGGTGTTCCCAGCCTTTGGTCTCAACCAGCAGTACTTCCGCGCAGCCGTCAAGAAAAAAGGCGGTATCCCCGTAGTTGACCGCGTCCAGGATATCTTGAAAACCAGATACCGTTTTTACCTGGTTTCCAGGCAGGAGGGCTTCTTCAACCACCCGTGCCAGTTTTCCTTTGTCGGCGGGCGCAGGTTCATCGGCAAAAGCCATTAAGGCCTGGAAAAGCAGGTCTTGAATGGTTTTGTCGGTCATGCCGTCAATGAAAACACAGAAGCAGTCAGTTGGAAGTTCTGTGCCGATGATCAAATCCCTGACAATAATGTCTTTGTTGTCTGGCAAACCGTATAACTTTTCAATAATTTTTTTGTTTTCCCGGAGGGAGGCGCTTACTGAACCATTATCCGGCAGCGGTTTTTCCCGGTTTATCTCGGAAGGACGGACGGGCTTCTTAAAAGACCGCCTGCCGCTTTGAGGTTTTCTTTCTGTATCATCATTTGCAGCTGCAGTTTTTTTATCTTCTGTAGATTCTTCTTTTTTATCTTCTTTTGTTTCCTTGAGGATGAAGCCCTCCCGATCCAGGTTTTCCTGGTAAGAGATCAATTCAAGAAAAATTTTCAGGATATTCATACCACACCTGCCAGTCATCTATCATCACAGCATATTGTATCCTGTAAGAATGGTTATATACACGGGAGAAAACGTGGTTGCGATATATGAAAAAAGAGCGGACAAATTCCAACCGCTCTTACCGCTAAAACATATGAATCAGATAAAGTTAAGTCAATGTGGATTTTGGGTGGGCTTTTGTGCTAAATAATAAAGGATACAAATACATCCTGTCGAAAAAAAACAGGACTAATATTTTACTTATAAAGAGATAGAATATCTGATGTCAGGGAGGGTAACAAATGGAGCAGATCTGGGCGCCGTGGCGCATGGTTTACATTGGCGGGGATCATGGTGACAAGTGCATTTTTTGTGAAAAGGTCTTATCGGATCAGAATGAGGACGAGGCAAACCTGGTCCTTTTGCGTGGGGAAAAGACTTTTGTGATCATGAATCTGTACCCATATATTAACGGGCACCTTTTGATTGTTCCCAAAAGACACGTCGGTGAAATAGAGGACCTTACCGAAGAGGAGATGATGGAACTTTTTAAAATGACCCAGAAGATGGTCAGGGTGCTCCGCGCTTTTAACCCGCAGGGCTTTAATGTGGGAGTAAATATTGGCAGGGTGGCCGGGGCGGGCGTGCCGGGGCACTTTCACATCCATGTGGTGCCCCGTTGGAGCGGTGACACCAACTTTATGCCGGTTTTTGGCGACGTGAGGGTAATCTCAGAGTCTCTGGAAGGGACTTATAAAAAGCTGAAGCAGTCGCTGGCCGATCTGGAAGAACAAAAATAGGAACGGTTCAAAATTCTATATATTCAGTGTCTCTCTTAAATGACGTCTGAAATACTGAAGAAAACTGTTATAGGACAGATTCCCCCCTGCCACTTCCATAAAGTCCTCGATAAGCCCCTGGTGGCGGTGCAAAACTCTGTGGATGAGGCCGGAGATGGGGTGTACCCAGCGGTTGAGACGGAAGGCGCCGGCCAGTTCAGGTCCCATCTTTTGTACCAGGTTGGTGTATCCACTCAGGTCAGGTTCAGGCCGGCTGACTTGCCCGGTGATTATTTCCGCCGCCAGACTAGCGCTGTAGACGGCTGGGAAAATACCCTCCCCGGTAAAAGCGTCCGCAAGGCCTGCGGCGTCTCCCAGCACCAGGGTGCGACCGCTGTGCAAATCATTTGGCTGAGGATTTACAGGTATGAGCCAGCCCCGTGTTCTAACTCGGGCTTCCAGTCCGGACAGCCCTTCCGACTGAATATAATGCTCCAGTTGGTGGCGAAGTTTTTTAGGCCGTGGTGAATTGCTCCACACACCTACCGACAGGTGGTCAGCTTTGGGGAACACCCAGGCGTAACCGTACGGGACGAGCCCGTATTCTATTCGTATAGCTCCACGGTATTGTTCCAGCTTCTCCAGTGATGCGGGAATTTCAGTTTCCAGGCTGGCGGCCAGCTTCTTGCGCCCGCCAAGTTCAAGGTGACGGGCCACTACGCTATTAGCGCCGTCAGCGCCAACCAGTATGTCCCCCTGCCACTGAGAGCCATCGGCATATACCGATACCTTCTGGCCAGTTACCTCAACCCGTTCCACCCGGACCCCTTCCAGGATTTTTGCACCTGCTTCTTTCGCCTTATCCGCCAGGAGGGCGTCAAAACGTTCTCTGCCGACCATAAAAGCTAGCGGCTTTGGGGCGGTGAACTCAACCGGTCTGGTAAAACGGTAGGAGAAAATGACCTTGTAGATGGTATCTTCGATCACCGGGCTCAAATCAAAATCCAGAAGATTAACAACCTTGGGGGTAATTCCTCCCCCGCAGGGTTTATACCGGGGAAACCGTTCTTTTTCCAAAACCAGCACGTTTATACCAGAACTGGCCAATAAATATGCCAGATATGCTCCAGACGGCCCCGCGCCGATAATAATTACCTGGTGCACTAAAAACGCCCCCCTGCGGCAAACGCCATTTAGTAAAATTTTGGATTGCCCCTTTAGTTTATCTTTTTACCAACATACTAATAGTCGGCACAAGGAATACCATCTGAGATATGCCAAAAAAAAAATTATTGGCTGAACTTACAAAGGTGTTAGTTAGATGTTTAACCCACAGAATTATTCACAGGCTTAATTTTTATGTTGATAAAATATACAGTCCCCATTCATTCAACCCGCATTTTTAAAATATCATACAACAAATTAACAGCTCTCTTGACTTTGTAAAATCCCCCCCATATAATTTATTAAACAACAGGGCGATGGGGCTCGCCATATGCTTTTAGCTAATAGCTCCTACCATTAGTATGTCTATTGGTGGGAGTTTTTCATTTGCAAAGGGGAGCATACAAAATGGATAATGGTTACGGTGATCTAAAAACAGAAGTTATAAAAAACTTGGAATTACTTGAAAGCGTCGCTATCAAAAGGGAAGCCTGCGATCTATCTGAATACCTGTCTGAAATAAAACAAAAGCTCCTGCATGACCACTTCAATCTGGTTGTTCTGGGCGAATTCAAAAGGGGTAAAACTACTTTTTTAAACGCCTTTTTGGGAGGCGATATTTTACCTACAGACGTTTTGCCTCTAACTTCAATAGTTACCCTGATCCGGTTTGGCCAGGAAATTAGAATTGAAGTTAATTTTTTAAACGGCGATACCAGAATAATTACTTCGGATGAATTGCTCGATTATGTTACAGAAGCAGGAAACCCCGGCAACGAAAAAAAGGTAAAAGAAGTCCTGATGGAGCACCCGTCGCCGTATTTAAAAGACGGCATCATTTTGATTGATACTCCCGGTGTTGGCTCAATTTATCAAAACAACACAGACGAAACATATAATTACCTTCCCAAAGTCGATGCGGCCATATTCCTTTTATCGTCCGATCAGCCGATAAGCCAGTCGGAAATAGATTTCCTGAAGGATATTTTCCGGTTCTCAGCCAAAACCTTTTTTGTTTTAAATAAGATAGATTACCTTTCTGAAAATGACAGGCGAAAAGCTCTCGAGTTTTCTAAAAAAGTTCTGATCGAAAGAGCCGGCTATGCAGATGTAAACATTTATCCGCTTTCAGCTAAACTGGCCCTGGAAGGAAAGATAGAACATGATACTAATAAATTAATAGCCAGCAATCTTCAAGTATTTACAGCTGCTCTGGAAAATTTCCTTCTATCGGGGAAAGGTCTTGCGGCCATTAGCGCGGCCTGCAATAAAGGCAGAAATGCCGCTTATGAGCTGAGGTTAGGATTGGAACTGGAAATAAAGGCATTGGGTATTCCATTAGAGGAACTGAAAGCAAAGATCGCCCTTTTTGACGAGATGGTCAAGGAACTGCGGCAGGAGCAGGAGGACAACAGCTACATTTTCAAGGGGGAAATGAATAAGGTTTACCATGAGTTGGAGCGGGAAATAACCAGGTTTCAGGAAAGTTCTAATGAGGCTCTGACCAGGGAGATTGACCAAATATACCATAAGCAAGGGCTATCCGGCCGGAAATTAATGAGTTATATCGAAAATTATATAGAAGATAGAATTAAAACAGCCTTTGAAAAGTGGCAACCTGAAGTAGAAAAAAAGGTAAGAGACACTTTTGATAAAGTAGTATTCCGCTTTACTAACAGAACAAATCGCATAGTCGGCGAACTTTTAAAACAATCAGCAGAAATCTTCGATCTTAAGTTGGAAGGTTTTGCTAAAATGGAAGCTCTGACAGACGAGACCAGCCTATACTACATTTTTGGAGAGCAACAAACCATGCTCGTCCCGGACACTATAAAACTTTACGCACTTTTCTTACCAAAATTCATTTCCGGCCCTATGATCATGAGTGAAATGAGGAAAAAAAAAGAACGGGAAATTGACCGTAATTGCGGTCGACTTAGGACTGACTACAATGAAAGAATAATCAAAAGCGCCAATGGTTTTAAAAACCTGTTTGAAAAGAAGTTTAATTCTGCCATTGAAGGCACTCGCCTTGTTCTAACACGTACCATTGAAAAAAGGGAGCGTAGTCAGCATGAAGCCACAGATGCTTATGAGAAACTAAATCAACAGAAGAAATTGCTAGAGGTTGCTATAGCTGGATTTGAAAGCGACAACACCCTTCAATGAATGGTTTTTCTATTACTGCAGAAACTATAATTAAATTATTTTCTTAGGAGTGATACTATGGCTGACCCAAATAGGATGATGGAATTACAACAAGAATTGCTTGCCTTGAGAATTAGCGATTGGTATGAAAAAGTCATTTCGTTCCAATGGTTTTTTCTTGTGTTTCTCCTTATTGCTCCCTGGATAATATGGTGGAGGTTTGTAAACAGGAAAAACATTGCTGAAATCTTTTCTTTTGGGCTATTGATATCGGTGATAAGTTCATTTCTTAACGCAACTGGCCTACAACTGCTGTTGTGGTCGTACCCCTACAAGCTGTTACCTTACAGTTCCAGGGCCTTTTCTATAAGTTATTCTGTTTTACCTGTTATTTTTATGCTGATGTACCAGTATTTCCGTACCTGGAAATCGTTTGCAACAGCCAACGTAATTATGGCTTTAATCTTCGCCTTTATACTGCAACCAATCTTAAAATGGATGGGTATGTATACCATGATTAACTGGAGCTATTTTTACTCCTTTGCAATCTACATTATGATGGGGCTTGGTTTAAGACTACTGCTTCAAGTGATTTTGCAGAGGGAACTTATGGTAATAGAAAACGTAGAGACTACTGCAGGAATTCAGAAGCAACCTGGTCTTGCAAATCCGGCTTTAAAGAGGATTATAAATAAAATTAAACCATAACGGCAAAGAACAGGCGTTAAGAATTACAGACTTAATTTTTAAACACTTTTCCTGGTCAACGACCTGGGGCGGTTCCTCCATCCATCCGTTATCCATCATTATCTTTATAAGTATATATCTAAGGATGATATGCTACTCTTATTTCGTTAGTCGCCGTAAGTAAGCTCTTGCCTACTTGACTTGCCTCACCATACTCGCCATAAATAAACAAAATTAACCCCATGAACATATTATCACTGCATTATAGCCCCCCCCAGGGTGGCGAATGGCTTGAAGAAGAAAGGGACCGATAGGTGAGGGTTCGATATCACGCGAACCTTACGCGCATAAGGGGTGTGGTAGTGTTGACAGGATTAGACAAAGGAGGGGGGCATAAATACCCATGTATTACCATATACGAGATCCGTTTTATGAAAAAATTTATAGCAAAAATCCCGGCGCTGTGGCCAGGGTGGTGAAACAGTATTATTTTGCCATTTTTTCTAACCGGGAGACTCTGGAAACAAGGTAGCCGGTGTCTATTTCAATGCTGTCCAGTTTTTCAACAACCTGATTCAGTTTTTCTTCACGCACCTTATCGGCATCAAAGAGTACCCGGATCTTATCAATGACTTCATTTTCCATGCGGATTTCAAGTTTGTCAGCCTTGTTTCCTAACTTTTCCTGGCCCTGCCTTA
The DNA here is from genome assembly GCA_041645005.1 of Desulfotomaculaceae bacterium. Classification (GTDB taxonomy): domain Bacteria; phylum Bacillota; class Desulfotomaculia; order Desulfotomaculales; family Pelotomaculaceae; genus Pelotomaculum_B. The sequence continues at coordinate 8,019 of JBAZQW010000026.1, forward strand.
ACTCCTGTAGTTCCTGGCGTACAGGGTTTAATTCCTCTTGGATAACGGCCCGGAGCATGTCTTTTAACTCACTGTTCGGCATGAATACCCCTCCCTCTTTGGATATATTACCATAAAATAGACGCAAGGGGAGTACAGCAAATATCATGCCAGTAAAGGAAAAATATTTTTTGATTATTTAACACTTACCACTAATTGTCAGGAACTAATTTTCTGGAAAACTGGAAAAAGCCTGTACCGCTTACAGTACCAAGGGATACATGGTTTTAGAGTGAATATTTTATAGTAAATTGGGGAAGGAGGATAAATAAGCTAGTCTGAGCCCTACCACGGTAAGCCAGCACCACCGGGTATTAAGGGAAGCCTTGCAGCATGCCCTTGAATTGGAGATGATAGCCCGGAACCCTGCTGATGCTGTCAAACCACCAAGAAAATAAATGTTACCGAAATGTTACCGAAAACTTCATCAGGACAAAATAAAAAAGCTCTCCGATCCCCGGAGGGCTTATCTTTACTGGTGCGGGCGAAAGGACTTGAACCTTCACGGGTGTTAACCCACTGGATCCTAAGTCCAGCGCGTCTGCCGTTCCGCCACGCCCGCTTTTTAAAATGGGTTGGAACCGTCTAGACTGCTCCAACCCTAAAACTGGTGAGCCATGGTGGGCTCGAACCACCGACACCCTGATTAAAAGTCAGGTGCTCTACCGACTGAGCTAATGGCCCATAAAAATAGTTGATTGGAAGCTAGATATCAAAAACTCAGCCTAATACCCAACTTCCAACTTGAATATGGCTGGGGCGGCTGGATTCGAACCAACGGAATGCCGGTTCCAAAGACCGGTGCCTTACCACTTGGCGACGCCCCAAAATGTAAAGTGGGGTGGATGATGGGACTTGAACCCACGGCCCCCAGAGCCACAATCTGGTGCTCTAACCAGCTGAGCTACACCCACCATGTTTTAAATGGGATCGCGGATATTTCCCGACTTCCCGCACATGATATGTTAGCAAATAAAATGAGTATTGTCAAGGTCATAGCGGCAGTTTAAGGACTCGTACTTCGGGCGGGCGGTTGTGTTATAACTAATATCGTATAACATTGGTTAAATTATTCATATTTTATGTTTTTTTTATTGATAATTAGCTGTCTCCCAGATATAATTTAAGAATACATCAGCGTCGCATTAATGAAAATCAGTTTTTGCTTTAATTGCAAAGCCCCAACATGGTAAAAACAGTACAGCCAGGGCTTTTTAATCAGTCTTGGTGTTTTTGGTTTTTTGCAAGGAAAAAAATTCCTGGCCTCTAGAATAAATCTTTAAAATTGGTTACAATATTAATACGGCGTTGGTTGGGGTTTATTGTTAAAATAAATGGTGTCATGGTTCTTTTAATAATAAATACCGTATATAACCAAACGATATAAGGGGGAGCATAAATGAAAGCTAACGCTGAAAGGATTGAAAAAAACACCGTATTACTGGAAATAGAAATCGACCCTGAAAGTTTCTCCCAGGCAGTGGACAAAGCCTACCGGAAACTTGTGCAGAGGGTTAATGTGCCAGGTTTTCGCAAGGGCAAGGCGCCCCGGCAGATTTTTGAGCGGATGATGGGGAAAGAGGTCATCATTGAAGAAGCGATGGAATCGGTTGTTCCTGAAGCTTATTACCAAGCTGTATCAGACACCGGGATTGAACCCATTGACCAGCCAAAAGTAGAAATAGTTCAAGCTGAAGAGGGTAAACCGGTTGTGTTTAAAGCGACGGTTCAGGTGAAACCGGAAGTGACCCTAGGCCAGTATAAAGAACTGGAAGTGATCAAGCCGTCTGCTGAAGTACCGGAGGAAGAAGTAGACAAGGCGCTGGAGCGGCTGCAAAACAGGCATGCCAAACTGCTGACTCTGGAAGAGGGAACTGTTGAGAAAGGCGACACTGCCGTCATTGACTTTCTTGGGAAAGTGGACGGAGAACCTTTTAAAGGAGGAGAAGGCAAGGACTATTCTCTGGAGATCGGTTCCGGTTCCTTTATCCCAGGATTCGAGGAGCAACTGATCGGCCTGCCGGTTGGAGAGACAAGAGACATAGCGGTTACCTTCCCTGAAAACTATCAGGCTGAACATCTGGCCGGTAAAGAAGCGGTTTTCACCGTTACAGTAAATGGTATCAAGCGGAAGGAACTGGCCGCGCTGGATGACGAGTTTGCTAAAGATATCAGCGACTTTGACACGCTGGAGGAATTAAGGTCGGATATATCGAATAAGTTAAAGGAGAATGCGGAAAGCCAGGCTAAATACGGGCTCAGGCAGGAAATTGTTAATAGAATTGTTAATAATACCGAAATGGAAATTCCTGATGTGATGGTTGAAAGCCAGCTCAGAGAAATGATCGGCAACTTTGAAAGTCGACTTACCGGTCAGGGCATGTCTCTGGAAAATTACCTCAAGTTCGCCAAAACCACTCTTCCGGAATTCGAGGAGGGTATGCGCCCTGATGCTATCTGGAGCGCGAAGTCAAACCTGGTGCTGGAAACCATAGCGAAATTGGAAAAAATTGAACCTTCCAGTGAAGAAATAAAAGCGGAAGCGGCAAAAATAGCTCAATACCTTAACCAGGACCAGGAACAATTTCAGGAAACGATAGAAAGCAAAGGACAGATTGATTATATAAAGGATCAGATTGTCAGGGAAAAAACTTTGCAGTTTCTGGTCGATAACGCCATAGTTAAAGAGGGCGCCAACGAGCCTGCCCCGGATACTAACGAGCCTTCCGGGGAGGACACCAACGAATCTGTCCCGGAATAGTAATATAATTTAGAAGGTCTTTTGCAGTAGTATGAATTTGTTAATAAGGAGCTGTTACAGTTGAACCTTGTCCCTATTGTAGTAGAGCAAACTAATCGCGGTGAACGGTCGTATGACATTTTCTCAAGACTTTTAAAAGATCGTATCGTCTTTCTAGGCGGGCCGATAGATGATACTGTTGCTAATTTGATTATTGCGCAGATGCTTTTCCTGGAGGCGGAAGATCCGGAAAAAGACATTCAGTTTTATATTAATTCACCCGGTGGTGCGGTTACCGCTGGTATGGCTATTTATGACACCATGCAGCATGTCCGCCCGCCCGTTGCCACTATCTGTATCGGCCAGGCCGCCAGCATGGGCGCCCTGCTTCTATCTGCCGGGGAGAAAGGCAAACGTTATTCGCTTCCATATTCAAGGATTTTGATTCACCAGCCGATGGGCGGCGCTCAAGGTCAGGCTACTGATATAGAAATCCATGCCAGGGAAATCTTGCGGATGAGGATGTTCTTAAATGAAATACTTTCCCGGCATACCGGCCAGCCTATAGAAAAGATTGCCCAGGATACCGAAAGAGACTATTTTATGTCGGCACAGGAAGCTAAAGAGTACGGAATTATTGACGAGGTGTATAATGTCAGGAGGCAAAGGTAAAAGAGGTGGAAATATGTTTAGCGATAAAGGGCAGTTGAAGTGTTCCTTTTGTGGTAAACTTCAGGATCAGGTCAAGAAGCTGGTAGCCGGCCCGGGTGTTTATATCTGCGATGAATGCATAGAGCTTTGCAACGAGATAATCGAGGAAGAACTCAGTGAGGATCTGGGGTTAGAGGTAGGGGACATACCAAAACCCAAGGAAATTAAAGAGATCCTTGATCAGTATGTCATTGGTCAGGAAGGCGCGAAAAAGTCCCTGTCTGTCGCTGTGTACAACCATTACAAGAGGATCAATCTTGGCGGCAAGATCGATGATGTCGAATTGCAAAAAAGCAATATAGTCATGCTGGGGCCGACCGGCAGCGGTAAAACCCTGCTGGCGCAAACCCTCGCCCGTCTTTTAAACGTGCCCTTTGCCATCGCTGACGCAACTTCCCTTACCGAGGCAGGATATGTGGGCGAGGATGTGGAAAACATCCTGCTCAAACTGATCCAGGCTGCCGATTACGATGTGGAGAAGGCTGAAAAAGGCATTGTATATATTGACGAAATTGATAAAATCGCCCGCAAGTCGGAAAACCCTTCCATTACGAGGGATGTTTCCGGTGAAGGTGTTCAACAGGCCCTGTTGAAAATACTGGAGGGAACTGTGGCCAGCGTACCGCCGCAAGGTGGCCGCAAGCACCCGCACCAGGAGTTTATCCAGCTTGACACCACCAACGTCCTGTTTATTTGTGGCGGTGCTTTCGACGGGGTAGAAAAGATTATCTTAAACCGGATTGGTAAAAAGGTAATGGGCTTCGGGGCAGAAATAAAAGCTAGAAAAGAACAGAAAATCGGTGAGATCCTTAGTAAGATCCTGCCCGAAGATCTCTTGAAATACGGCCTCATTCCCGAGTTTGTGGGCAGGTTGCCGATTATTGTGACCCTGGACGCCCTGGATGAAGAGGCTCTTATCCGTATCCTTACCGAGCCGAGAAACGCCTTGATCAAACAATACGAGAAGTTATTTGAGCTTGACGGTGTGACTCTGGAGTTTTCCCAGGAAGCTTTAAAGGCGGTCGCGGAAGAAGCGCTCAAGCGCAACACCGGCGCCCGCGGCTTAAGATCGATCCTGGAAGAAGTAATGCTTGATGTTATGTACGATATACCGTCCAGGGAAGATATCGCCAAGTGCATTGTTACTGGTGAAACCATACTAAAGAAAGAACCGCCGCGGATTATAGCTATGGACCGCAAGAAGAAAAAAGAAGAGACAGCATAAATGGGATATGGGATGTGAGATGTGAGAATAAAAAAAATCCTGACCGAAAGCGGTCAGGATTTTTTAACGCGATAATTTATTTTTTACAGGGGCCTACCGGTAAGACAACCCGCCCAAACACAGTGTTGAATATTCCGGCGGCGGAAGTGTACCAGGCGACAATAGCTGTAACAATACCTACATAACCGCCCCATGTATGCGCTGCGTGGTTGCCTGCCGCTCCTATTGTCAGCAGAATAAAGGCTAACAAAAGCAAAGTAAATGTAACCACTAAGGCTTTATTTGTTCCAAAACTGCCGATCCACATATAAAAAGTGAATATGGTCCATGCCAGCAGGAACAGCCAAACACCCTGCGGAGGTACTGTAAAGATTTTCTGAGCTGCAAGTATTTCAAATACACCAAATGATACCCAAAAAGCGCCATATGATGCAAATGCGGTAGCCCCAAAAACGTTGTTCTTTTTATACTCCCACATTCCGGCTAAAATTTGAGTAAATCCACCGTAAACCAGGGCCAGAGCGACAACTACTGCTACAGATTCTTTTACAACCAGCCCGGCGTTCACCATGCTCAGGCAAAAGGTTGTCAGGGCAAAACAGGCCAGTCCAAGCGGACCAGGGTCGGCAATTGCCGATTCTTTAATTTCATAAATGGTGTTCGACATGATACTCTACTCCTCCTAAAGAATAATAATTGCATTTAATGCCCAGATCTAAAAAATGAATCTAAGTTTTTACGTAACACCTCCTTATATGTCTTTTTTTATGCCTGATACAGGTATCCACTATGATTATATATCTATTGGAACTTATTGTCTAGGACTATAGGACAGGTGACTATTGGCATTCGGTACTATTAAGTAATTAATTGATTTTGTCCTTTTAACAGGTAATGAGGTTAAAATGTGAAAAACTTAGTAATACTAATGGTCAGAACCATTTTTAAGGAGGAGTAATAACATGGGAGAATTTCCTTCAGGTATAGGAAGTTTTCTGACTTTTATTCAGGTATTTTTCGCGGTGATCATAGGCCTGTATTTTTGGAATTTGCTCAAGACACAGCAGGGAAGCAAAAACGCCGTTGAAAAAGAATCTAAAAAAGAGATGGAAAAACTGCAGCGCCTGCGTTCAATCTCGTTGACCGAACCACTGTCTGAAAAAACACGTCCAACCTGTTTTGGTGAAATCATCGGCCAGACCGAGGGCCTTAAATCCCTCCGGGCTGCCCTGTGTGGCCCGAACCCCCAGCACGTGATCATCTATGGGCCTCCCGGTGTGGGTAAAACCGCCGCCGCCAGGCTGGTGTTGGAGGAGGCCAAAAAAAACGCAGGCTCTCCTTTTAAAGAAGACGCCAAGTTTATTGAGATTGACGCTACTACGGCGCGCTTTGACGAGAGGGGTATAGCTGATCCGCTGATCGGTTCGGTGCATGATCCCATTTACCAGGGGGCGGGTCCAATGGGTATGGCCGGTATTCCCCAGCCCAAGGCAGGGGCGGTCACAAAGGCGCACGGGGGCATGCTTTTTATAGATGAAATCGGAGAACTTCACTCAATCCAGATGAATAAGCTTTTGAAAGTTATGGAAGATCGCAAGGTTATTATGGAAAGCGCCTATTACAGCTCAGAGGACAATAATATCCCCTCTCATATCCATGATATTTTTCAAAACGGCCTGCCGGCTGACTTTCGCATGGTAGGCGCCACAACCAGGGATGCAGACCATATTCCCCCGGCTATCCGCTCGCGCTGTCTGGAAATTTACTTCCGGCAGCTCCTGCCGGACGAAATCGAAATTATAGCTGCTAACGCGGCTATAAAAATTGACATCCCGCTCCAGCCCGGCGCCCTCGAAGTGATTAAAAAGTATGCCACAAATGGCCGCGAGGCTGTCAATATTATTCAGATAGCTGGTGGGATCGCCATAACTGAAGGCAGGGAAGTAATCCGCGCTGCTGACATTGAATGGGTTGTCCAGAGCGGCCAGTACACACCGAGGCCGGAAAAGAAGATACCCCCCAGTCCTCAGGTCGGCCTGGTTAATGGCCTTGCCGTTTACGGTCCGAATATGGGAGTCCTGTTAGAGGTGGAGGCCAATGCCATCCCCGCCGCACGTGGACAGGGAAAGCTTACCGTAACAGGCATGGTGGATGAGGAA
>JBAZQW010000078.1:0-9110 GCA_041645005.1 Desulfotomaculaceae bacterium
TAAATTCTCAGGGCAAGTGTTAAGGTAGTGATATCGGTGATGGTGACAGTGCTGGTGTGACGGGTGTTTCAGCTATATATTTAGCCGTAAAATGTACCGTTGATAACGGCTTTCACATTGCCGATAATCTGATGCAAACCTAAGCGGCCATATGTGTCGACAAAACACTACTACCGCCCTTTCGACTTAATAGTGTACAGCTTTCAATTGAGCTTATGCGAATAACAGACTAAATCAGCTAACAATCAGTCATTGTTGGATAATTGCTAGACTTCGTCTAATGAGTAGAGAATTATCCAATCAAAGGCAACCGGGCCATTTCCTCTCGGCTACTTTTTTCTTGCCGTTGCTCGGATAATTCTCTACTCATACCGGGTGACTAGAAATATATTCCAAACTGCCCATTATCCGGAAACTTGGAAGCACGATGGTAAATGTAAGTTGCGTATTATGTTTATTAACCGACTAATTCTATCGCATTGTGAACTGTGCATTATTCATATAATGTAAAGATGAAGAGTTAAACATTTTAGCTTTATACTTCACTATGTAATTCATATTGTATACAGTAATTGAGAAGGGCTATTTTTACTACATAAAGATAAAATATCTATAGAAAGGAGCTCATACTATGGCTGACATAAAGTACGAAATCACCCGCTCCCTGGGCGTGCTGTCGGAAGGCTCTAAAGGTTGGCAGAAAGAAATCAACCTGGTGAGTTGGAATGAGCGCAAGCCCAAGATAGACATCCACGACTGGGCGCCGGAACATGAAAAAATGGGCAAGGGTGTCACCTTGAATTACGAGGAATTAAAGAAGCTGAAGGAGCTTTTGGATGGTATCGATCTGGAGACATTGGGGCTTGAATAAGCCGTAAAATAATACTTTGACATAATCTGGATAGCGGGATTATAATTATAGTAGTACGTCCCGATCCGGAGGCCCGACATGTTTGAGAATATACTGGTCGCCTATGACGGTTCCATCCACGCGGCGAAGGCTTTAAATATAGCCATAGATCTTTGCATGAAGTATGGTTCCGCGCTGAATGTGGTGATGGCGGTGAACCTGCCGGAACTGCCGGAGAGCAGCGGAATCTTTCAGGAAGGCACGTCCCACCGGGGTGATCTGGACCGTGCGGCGGCACTGGCCGAACAGGCGGGTGTGCCGGTGGTTACTCACATGCTCAGGGGTACAGTAGCTGATACTATTGAGCGTTTTGCCATGGAAAACAAGTTTGACCTGGTTATTGTCGGCGCCCGCGGCCATAACGCGGTTAAGCGCTTTCTGATGGGGAGTGTTTCCGCTCACCTGGTAGCAAATCTTGATTGTCCGGTTATGGTTGTAAAAGAAAAAAATGCTTGACGGCATTTTGTCCAGTATGTTATTTTAAATACAAGTTAATATGAGCAGAGTTAGTTGAGTAGAGTAATAGTTGAGCTTAGCTGAGGTGGGGTTCGGTTTTTCATTTTGTGAAAATTGCCGGCGCTCATTTGAGTGCCGGTTTATCTTTTTTGGGGGGGAATAATGTTGATTACTCCAGGCAGGGATGAATATCTCTCTTTGGCCAAGACATACAATCTGATCCCGGTCAGTTATGAGATCAGCGCCGATCTTGACACGCCTACCAGCATCTATAAAAAAATCGCGCCGCAGAGCCCGGCTTACCTGCTGGAGAGTGTCGAAGGCGGTGAGAACCTGGCCAGGTACTCATTCATAGGTTTTGATCCGTTCCTCACCTTTGTCTCCAGGGGAGCGGAGTCCCTGGTTAGCAGAGGCGGGCGGCAGGAAACCTGTACCGGTCTGCCGCTGGAAAACCTGGAGCGAATTGTCTCCGCCTTCAAAGTTTACTTAAGACCAGGTTTGCCCCGCTTTTTTGGAGGCGCGGTGGGTTACATCGGCTATGATATGGTCCGTTATATCGAGGCTATAAAGATGCCGCCAGGCGAAGGTATACCGGGTATTCCTGACTGCTGCTTTGTTTTTGCCGGTACGGTCCTGATCTTTGACCACGTCAGGCAGGTATTAATCATAGTTGTCAACAGCCGGCCCGGTGACGAACCGGAAAGATCTTATGCTGAGGCCAAAGAACAGATTGAAAAGGTTATCAATGCGCTCAAAAGCAGTATTCCTTTTGAGAACAAAGAAATAAAGCGGTCTGAAGCCTGCCGGGAGGCTGAAGCAAATATGACCCGCGCAGAGTTTATGGAAAATGTTACGCGCGCCAAGGAGTACATCGTAGCCGGCGATATCCTTCAGGTGGTATTGTCACGGCGGCTGCGGGTGCCCTTTAGCGGCGAACCTTTTAACGTTTACCGGAAATTGCGGGCACTGAATCCTTCTCCCTACCTCTTTTATTTGGATTTTGGCGAAGTGAAAGTGGTGGGATCTTCTCCGGAAATGCTGGTGCGGGTAGAGGATGCGGCGGTGGAGACCTGCCCGATCGCCGGTACCAGGCCGCGGGGAGAGGATCAAGCGGCCGATGAGGCTTTTGCCCGGGATCTACTGGAAGACGAAAAGGAGCGGGCTGAACACCTGATGCTGGTGGACCTGGGACGGAACGACCTGGGCAAGGTATGTGAAACCGGCAGTGTCAGAGTAAAAAGGTTTATGGAAGTAGAAAAATATTCCCATGTCATGCACCTGGTTTCAAATGTGCGCGGCAGGCTGGCGCGGGGCAAAAGCTGTTTTGACGCCCTTAAGGCCTGTTTCCCCGCAGGGACCTTATCAGGCGCGCCAAAGGTGCGGGCTATGGAAATCATAGCTGAACTGGAGCCGGACAGGAGGGGGATTTACGGCGGTGCGATCGGCTACCTCGGTTTTTCGGGGAATCTGGATACTGCCATAGCCATCAGGACCGTGGTAATACATGAGGGGAATGCTTACGTCCAGGCGGGGGCGGGGATTGTAGCCGACTCTGATCCTGAACGGGAGTACGAGGAATCGATGAATAAAGCGCGTGTGCTTTTGAAAACATTGCAGGAGGTGGGTTAAGTGATCTTGATGATAGATAACTACGACTCTTTCACCTACAACCTGGTTCAGTACCTGGGCGAGTTGGGCCAGGAGGTAACGGTGGCCCGCAACGATAAGATTACCTGTGCGGAGATAGAGGAGCTTGGACCGGAATACATTGTCATTTCACCGGGGCCTTGCTCACCTGACGAGGCTGGCATATCCCTGGAAGTGATTGAACGTTTTGCCGGGGTGATCCCTATTCTGGGGGTTTGCCTGGGACACCAGGCTATCGGGCGGGCTTTTGGAGGCTTGGTGGTGCGGGCAGGCAGGCTGATGCACGGAAAAACTTCTCCAATCCAGCACGACGGCAGGTCTCTCTTCCGTGATATCCCGTCCCCCTTTACTGCTACGAGGTACCATTCTTTGATTGTCGAACCGGACAGTTTGCCGGATTGCCTGGAAGTCACGGCCTGGACCGGGGAAGGTGAGATCATGGGGCTGCGCCACCGCCTGTACCGTGTAGAGGGAGTGCAGTTTCACCCGGAATCGGTTCTGACCGAGCACGGGCACATGCTTCTGCAAAACTTTTTGGAAATATAAATAAGACCATATCACAGGATTTACAGGATTAGCAAGATTAAGAGGATTTATTAATTTTATTTATCGAGTTATTAAGATAAAAGTATTTAACTTCTATTATTTAAAATTGTTATCTACGCTTGAAATAAATTTAAGGATTATATTTTAATCCTGTAAATCCTATTAATCCTGTTAATCCTGTGAAAATTGATTAGTTAAGGAAAGTTGAGAGGAGGAGAGTGGAGTGATGAAAAAGGCTATCCGGAAGGTGGTTTCAGGACGGCCCCTGGCGGAAGAAGAGGCGGTTGCCGTGATGGAACAGATTATGAAGGGAGAGGCCAGCCCCGCGCAGATTGCCTCCCTGCTTACCGCTATGCACCTTAAAGGTGAAACGGTGGAGGAAATCACCGGTTTTGCCAGGGTGATGCGGCGCCTGTCAACGAAAGTCAAATCAGACCATCCTGTTCTGGTGGACACCTGCGGCACAGGGGGCGACGGCTCAGGAACTTTTAACATTTCCACAACAGCGGCTTTTGTAGTGGCGGGGGCGGGGATGCCTGTCGCCAAGCACGGCAACCGCTCAGTATCCAGCCGCAGCGGCAGCGCTGATGTGCTGGAAGAGCTGGGAGTCAGGGTTGACTTAGACCTTGCCGCTATGGAGGAATGCCTGAAAGAGATAGGCATAGCTTTTCTTTTTGCGCCGGCGCTGCACCGTGCCATGGGTTATGCCGCCGGGCCGCGCCGTGAGATTGGGATCAGGACTATTTTTAACATTCTGGGCCCATTGACCAATCCTGCCGGCGCCAGTGCGCAGGTGCTGGGTGTTTACAGCCCGCCGCTTACCGAAGTACTGGCCAGGGTGCTGGCCAAGCTGGGTTCGTCGCGCTCGTTTGTGGTTCACGGCGCTGGCGGTCTTGATGAGGTTTCTCTTGCCGGTACTTCCGTTATCTGTGAAGTTAAAGAGGGATCTGTGCGCAAAGGCACTCTGGACCCGGCCCGGTTTGGTTTCGAATACGCCCCGGTTTCCGCTTTAACCGGTGGAACACCCAAAGAAAACGCTGACATTACCCGTTTAATCCTCGCAGGCGAGAAGGGGCCTCGCCGCGACGCTGTGGTGTTAAATGCCGCTCTGGGTCTGGTGGCGGGCGGCAAGGCCAGGGGGATTCCAGAAGGTCTGGAGATTGCCGCGTCAAGTATTGACTCCGGTTCCGCCATGGCTAAGCTGAAAGATTTGATTGAAACAACCAGTCGCCTGTCGCCCAGGGAAGCGGTTTCACAATGATCCTTGCTAGAATACTGGCCCATAAAAGGGCGGAACTGGCGAACTGCAAAAGTATAGTTTCCCTTGACGAATTAAAAGAGGCGGTGCCGGGCCTTCACGCACCGCGACCGCTGGCGCCGTCCATACGCCGCCCCGGTGAGATCTCGGTTATCGCCGAGACCAAAAAAGCGTCTCCGTCTAAAGGTTTACTGCGTAAAAAATATGATCCGGTTAAAATAGCGAGGGCGTACGAACTGGCCGGTGCTGCCGCCATATCGGTTCTCACCGAGGAAAAATATTTTCTGGGTCACCCGAGCCACATCGCTTCGGTCAAAAGAGAGGTAAGTATCCCTGTTTTAAGAAAGGACTTTATCATAGATCCCTATCAGGTTTATGAGTCCCGCGTCCTGGGCGCCGACGCCGTGCTTTTAATCGTGGCCGCGCTTTCTCCCGCTCTGCTGGCGGAGCTTATAACACTGGCCTGGAGTCTGGGCCTGTCCTGCCTGGTGGAAGCGCATAATGAGCGGGAGCTCATCCAAGCCCTGTCGTCAGGCGCGGAAATTATCGGGATTAATAACCGCGATCTCAACAATTTTTCAACCGATTTGAACGTGACCTTCAACCTGCTGGGCCTGATCGATTTAAACAAAATTACAGTTGTTTCAGAAAGCGGGATCAAAAATAAGAGCGACATTTTGAAGCTGAAAGACAGCGGGGTGCACGCGGCGCTGGTGGGAGAAGCCCTGATGCGCTGTGACGAACCGGGCCAGGGTTTAATAAAACTGACAAATTAAAAAATAACTGTACCTTCAATGAGCTAAAGGGATGTGATAACTTATGAATTATGCCAAAGATGTTTTCCCTGACAGCAGGGGCTATTACGGCTGCTACGGGGGTCGTTTCGTGCCGGAGACTTTAATGCCGGCGCTGGAGGAACTGGAGCGGGCATACCGGAATATTAAAAGCGACCCAGAATTTAACAGGGAGCTGGAATATTACCTCAAACATTACGTCGGCAGACCTTCGCCGCTTTACTTTGCGGAGGGGCTCACAAGACACTGCGGCGGCGCCCGGATTTACCTCAAGAGGGAAGATCTCAATCATACCGGCGCTCATAAGATAAACAATACTATCGGGCAGATCCTTTTGGCCCGGCGCATGGGCAAAAAGCGGGTGATCGCCGAGACTGGCGCGGGACAGCATGGCGTCGCCACCGCGACGGCAGCCGCGCTGTTTGGATTGCAATGCGCCGTGTACATGGGGGAGGAAGATATCAGACGGCAGAGCCCGAATGTTTACAGAATGCGCCTGCTGGGGGCTGAGGTGATACCTGTCTCGGAGGGCAGCAAAACGTTGAAAGACGCCATGAATGAAGCTATCCGCGACTGGGTGACCAACGTGCGGGACACCTATTACCTGATCGGTTCGGTGGCCGGCCCGCACCCATACCCGGAAATGGTCAGGGATTTCCAGTCGGTCATAGGGATGGAAGTAAAGATTCAGGCCATGGAGGACTCCGGCCGCCTGCCTGATTATATTGTGGCCTGTGTGGGCGGCGGGAGCAACGCCATGGGCATCTTTCACCCATTTTTACCCGAAACTGGCGTCAAGCTGATCGGGGTCGAAGCCGCCGGACGCGGCCTTGATACAGGTGAGCACGCCGCCACTTTGAGCCTCGGCAGCGCCGGAGTTCTGCACGGCTCGCTTAGTTACATTTTGCAGGACGAAAACGGGCAGATCAAAAACGCCCACTCAATATCAGCCGGCCTGGACTATCCCGGTGTGGGGCCTGAACACTCTTACCTGAAAGACATTGGCCGGGTAACTTACACTACTGCCACCGATACGGAGGCACTGGCGGCTTTTCACCTGCTTTGCCGGACAGACGGCATCATTCCAGCCCTGGAAAGCGCACATGCCCTGGCCGAGGCCATCAAAATGGCGCCTTCCCTGCCGGAAGAGAGTATGATTGTGGTCAACCTGTCGGGGCGTGGCGACAAGGATATACCGGCGGTTGCCGGAGAGCCGGAGGTAAATATATGAGCGGCGAAGGAAGGATCACAGAATGCCTGGAAAAATTGCGCCAGGACGGGAAAAAGGGGCTTATTACCTTTATCACCGCGGGTGACCCGGATCTGGCCGGTACGGTGGAAATATCAAGACAGCTGGCAGCCGCCGGCGCTGATATTATTGAACTGGGGATACCCTATTCCGATCCACTGGCTGATGGTCCGGTAATCCAGAAGGCGTCCGGCCGGGCTATAGCCTCAGGGACTACAATTGATAAGATTTTTAAAGCGGTTGAGGAAATAAGACAGCACTGCGGCGTTCCCATCGTACTGATGGGCTATTATAACCCTATCTACAAATACGGCGCCGGCAAATTTGCAAGAAAAGCCGTAGAGGCTGGGGTAAACGGCCTGATTGTTCCCGATCTGCCGCATGAAGAGTCCGGGCCGCTGCGCAAGGAAGCGGCTGAGACAGGTCTTGACCTGATTCCCCTGGTGGCGCCCACCACAACTGATCAAAGACTGGCCAAGATAACCACCGGCGCGCAGGGCTTCATTTACTGTATTTCCGTGACCGGTGTAACCGGGGCCAGGGAGGAAATAAAGACAGACCTGGCAGCTTTTACAGGCAGGGTTCGCCGCTTTTCAAACCTGCCTCTGGCGGTAGGGTTCGGCATCGCCGGGCCGGAGCAGGCTGCCCGGGTGGCGGTTTGCTGTGATGCCGTGGTGGTGGGCAGCGCCCTGGTTAATATAATTGCCGACAGCAGTAATGTTGAAGAAGCAGGGCTGGCGGTGGGGTCGCTGGTGAGGAAAATAAAAGGAACTCTGGACCTTTTAAAACCTTGAGGGCGGTGAGAGATGCTTATTGCCATTTTTGCAATTTGTATGCTAAGATAAAATTGTATGATTTGCAGGTTGGTAGGACGGTTTAAAGCCCCGGGGTTGCGCCTGCGGGCGTACTGGGGAGACAACACAAGAGAAGAACGGTAGAATGGTAGGGGAGGCGGTAAGTGTATGCTTATGGTCTGATTAAGTGCTCCTCTCGGGAGTGCTTTTTGTTTTTCACATTTAGGAAATGATAGGAGTATTAATTTTTATTCTAAACGGGGGGATCTGAAAAATGATACTGGTAATGAATCACCGGGCCGGCGATGACGAGATAGAGGCGGTAATAATCCGGTTGGAAAGCATGGGTTTCCAGATTCACCTTTCACGCGGCGTTGAACGCACTATTATCGGCGCTATCGGCGATAAAGGCCATTTAATTGAGCTTGACCTTGAGGCTATGCCCGGTGTGGAAAAAGTTGTTCCCATCCTCCGGCCTTATAAACTGGCCAGCAGGACATTCCACGAGGAGGGAACGGTGATCAGGGTTGGCAATCTGGAAATAGGCGGGGAAACCATTCATGTGATGGCCGGCCCCTGTGCAGTGGAAAGCAGGGAGCAGTTACTCAACGCGGCGCGCATTGTCAAAGAGGCCGGGGCGACCATCCTGCGGGGCGGCGCTTACAAGCCGAGGACTTCACCTTACTCTTTCCAGGGCCTGGAGGAAGAAGGCCTGGAACTGCTGGCGGAAGCCCGCGCCGCCACCGGCCTGCTGATCGTGACTGAGGTGATGGATGCCAAGACGCTGCCCGTGGTTGCGCAGTACGCGGATATTCTGCAGATCGGAGCCCGGAACATGCAGAATTTCTTTTTGCTGCGGGAAGTAGCCAAGATTGATAAACCGGTTGTGCTGAAGAGGGGAGCGTCAGCTACCATTGAAGAGTGGCTGATGGCGGCGGAGTACATTATGTCCGGCGGCAACTACAATGTGATCCTTTGTGAGAGAGGTATACGGAGTTTTGAAACCTATACCAGAAACACACTGGACCTGACCGCTGTGCCGGTGGTGAAACACCTTTCTCACCTGCCGGTAATTGTTGACCCCAGCCATGCCATAGGCAAATGGCGTTTTGTGCCGCCTATGGCCAGGGCTGCTATCGCCGCCGGCGCCGACGGACTGATGATTGAAATGCACCCCAATCCGATTGAAGCGCTCTGTGACGGGCCACAGTCCCTCACGCCTGAAAACTTTGCTGAAATGATGGCTGATATAAAGCGGATGGCAGAGGTCATGGGGAGGAAAATGCCTTGAAACCGGTGTTTAACCGGGTAGCTATAATAGGCGTCGGCCTGATCGGCGGCTCACTCGGCATGTCTCTATGTGCCAGGAACCTGGCCGGTGAAGTGGTCGGGTCGGGGTCCAGGATTGAAAATTTGCGTCTTGCCCAGGAACTTGGCGCGGTGCAGCGCTTTGCCG
>JBAZQW010000156.1:0-5733 GCA_041645005.1 Desulfotomaculaceae bacterium
CCCCGGTGAGCGCTACCATCCCGGTGCTTAGGCAAATCCTGCCGCATCTGTCTCCGGGTGTTGTGGTAACCGATGTGGGCAGCACTAAAGCGGGAATAGTGCGCGGGGCGGAAAACATTTTGCCTCCAGGAGTCAATTTCATAGGCGGTCACCCCATGGCTGGTTCGGAGCAGGGGGGAGTCAGGGGCGCCGACCCCTATTTATTTGAGAACGCATTTTATGTAATCACCCCCACTTCCAAAACCCCGCCCGAAGCTCTGGAGGCGGGGCGGAAACTGGCGGGAGGAGTTGGCGGCAGGGTTATTGAGATGACACCCGAGCGGCATGACCAGGCGGTAGCGGCAGTCAGCCACCTCCCCCACTTGTTGGCGGCGGCACTGGTCAATACCGTCTTGCAGACACCTGACAGCGAGGGGGTTTTACCCCTTGCGGCGGGCGGGTTCCGTGATACCACCCGGATAGCCGCAAGCAGCGCTTTGATGTGGCGGGATATCTTTATGGCTAACAAAACACAGCTGCTGGAAATGATCCGTCGTTTCAGAGGAGAACTCACTCTTTTTGAAAATGCCATTGAACAGGAAAATGATGATGTGATTCTGTCCAGGCTTGAAAGCGCCAGGGCGGTTCGTACCACCCTGCCGGCTAAAACCAAGGGTTACCTGCCCACTCTTTTTGAAGTGCTGCTCAATGTACCCGACCTGCCGGGTGTTATTGCCAGCTTTACGGCCTACCTGGCCCAGGCCGGCATAAACGTTATGGATATTGAGATTTTAAGAGTGCGTGAAGGAGAAGGCGGCACCATCCGTTTGGGATTCGCCACCGGGGAAGAGCAGGAAGGCGCTGTACAAGTACTTGGAGTAAAGGGCTATACAGTGCGTAAAAGGTTTTAGTTTAATCGTACAGGAAAAGAAGGTGAGTATTATGGACCTGGTGATCCATCCAATCAGCGGGCTGCGCGGTACCGTGGCCGTGCCTGGCGACAAGTCTATCTCTCACCGGGCGGTGATGATCGGCGCGCTGGCGGAAGGGGAAACAGTGATTGACAACTTTCTGCCCGGCGAGGATTGTCTATCCACCATAAAGTGCTTTAGAAAACTGGGTGTGGCCATAGAAGGCCCGGAAGAAGGCATGGTCAGGGTAAAAGGCCGCGGTTTGGAAGGTTTGCAGGAACCCGGCGATATTCTGGATGCGGGAAATTCAGGAACAACCATGCGTCTTGCTCTGGGTGTTCTGGCCGGACAAAAATTTTTCAGCGTTATAACCGGTGACGATTCCCTGCGCCGTCGCCCCATGGCCAGGGTAACGGAACCACTGCGCCTTATGGGAGCTCATATTGAAGGCAGGCGCGGCGGCGCTCTGGCTCCTCTGGCCGTGCGCGGTGGGGAACTGAAACCCATTTGTTTTAATTCCCCGCTGGCCAGCGCCCAGGTTAAATCAGCGGTCCTGCTGGCGGGCCTCTTTGCCCGGGGAGATACCGTGGTAAGCGAACCGCACCGGTCCAGGGACCACACCGAGAGGATGCTCAGGTACTTTGGCGCTGAGCTTGAAGTTGACGATAAAAATGTGCTGGTAAAGGGTTTTCCGCGCCTGACCGGGCGGAACTTAAAAGTTCCCGGGGATATTTCTTCGGCGGCTTTCCTGCTGGTGGCCGCTTGTGCCGCTCCCGGTTCGGACCTCACTATAACCGGAGTGGGCATAAACCCCGCCAGGAGCGGCATTATTGACGCGCTTGTAGAGATGGGCGCTGATATAAAGCTGCTGAACCTTCGCGAGGAGGGGGGAGAGCCTGTGTGCGACATCCGGGTGCGTTACGCCGGAAAGCTTTCAGGAGTGAGCCTGGGAGGAGAGATCATTCCCCGCCTTATTGACGAGGCGCCCATCCTGGCGGTGGCCGCCGCGCTGGCGGAGGGTAAAACCGAAATTCGGGACGCTGCCGAGTTAAAAGTTAAGGAAAGCAACAGAATAGCCAGCACGGCCAGGCTTTTGACAGGTTTCGGAGCGGAAGTGGAGGAACTGGCGGACGGGTTATTGATTAAAGGTGGCCGCGCTCTTACTGGCTGCGTCTGCGAGAGCGGCGGAGACCACCGCATCGCCATGGCCGCAGCCGTGGCCGGGATGTTGTCATCCGGACAAACCGTGGTGCGCGGCGCCGAATGTATAGATGTGTCTTTCCCAGGGTTCATAAATGTACTGGAAAGCACTCAGAGCGAGTAGTAAGCAGGCAAGTGGAGAACCGTCCCCACTTGCCTTTTAGCAAACAGGGACGGTTCTTGCTTTGCCTGGTAAATAATGGGGGGCAAGCAAGAACCGTCCCTGTTTGCCTGTTCTGTTTGCCTGTTTGCTAGCGTATAGATAGAGATCCGGGTAGAATAATAAAGTCAGGAGTTGTTTATAAGTCAGCTTAGTTTATAATAAAAAAAGGGGAAAAAACTGTGGCGTCGAAAATAGCTACGGTACGCACTTTTTCAACACATTGTTATTAAATAGCGCTTTCAGGAGTGAACCAATGAATTATTATCCTAATATAGCCATAGACGGGCCGGCTGGAGCCGGCAAAAGTACCGTGGCGAAGTTGGTTGCGAAAAAACTTGGCTTCATATATATAGACACCGGCGCCATGTACCGGGCTGTAACTCTGCAGGCGCTGCGCGATGGTGTGGACCTGCACGACCCGGTGGCTCTCGGCCGTTTGGCCGCGGTTACACCGGTAAACCTCCAGAATGGTGAAGATGATAGACTGAGAATTTTTTTAAACGGCGAGGATGTTTCTGAAGAAATTCGGAGTCCGGAAGTGTCAAGAAGTGTTTCTCTTGTTGCCATGGTCCCGGCAGTGAGAAGAAGAATGGTTGAATTGCAAAAGGCCATGGCCGGTAGAGGCGGAGTCGTGATGGAGGGACGGGATATCGGTACGGTAGTTTTGCCGGATGCGCCCGTTAAAATATTTCTTACAGCTTCCACGCCGGTTAGAGCGAAAAGGCGAAGGGAAGAGTTAGCCGCGAAAGGCAGTATCATCAGTCAGGATCAGATGGAAGAAGAAATCATCAGAAGAGACGGGATCGACTCTACGCGAAAAACAGATCCTCTAACTCAGGCTCCGGACGCGGAAATTATTGACAGCACTTTCTTTTCGGTGGAACAGGTGGTAAACATGATCATAGACAGAGTTTCAGCGGTAAGGTAGGATAATATGGAAAACATGGTATACCGGGTGCTTAAATATCTCGCCCGGATTATTTTGGCGATACTGAGGCGTTGGGAAGTGCGGGGAAGGGAAAATCTTCCCGCCAGCGGTGGGATTATTCTGGTGGCCAATCACGTCAGCTACTGGGATCCAGTCGTTGTGATCTGCGCTTTTAAACGAAAAGTTCACTTTATGGCCAAGTCGGAGCTTTTTAAGATTCCGGTTATAGGTTATGTGATGAGATCATCGGGGGCTTTTGCGGTTAGAAGAGATAAATCGGATCGCAATGCGATCAGGACCGCCGTAAAACTCCTGGAAGAGGGTCAGGTGGTCGGCGTTTTCCCTGAGGGCACCAGAAGTCATACCGGGGAAATGCTCAAGCCCCACCTGGGAGCGGCCATGCTGGCTTTCAAAGCTGGAGTTCCTATGCTGCCCATAGCTGTAAGCGGCACCAGAGGTGTATTCGGAAAAATAAAAGTCCATATTGGCAGTCCGGTTATTTGCCAAAGTGCCGGAAAGGCCAGCAAAGAAGATCTGGAGAAAGCCAGCGACACGATCATGGAACAGGTGGCTGCGCTGCTCTTAGAGAATAAAAGCAATGAAAAGTCTGAGCTTGATATTTAAATTTAGAAGGAATTTAAGATACCTGGGCGAATCTTTTTAGGATACGGAAAAAGCGGTGATAAGATGAAGGTGCGGTTAGCCGCTAAAGCCGGGTTTTGCTTCGGTGTTAAAAGGGCCATTGAGATAGCACAGGCAACGGTACATAGCAAAATCGGCCCTATATATACCCTGGGTCCATTGATTCACAACCCCCAGGTGGTGGCAAGCCTGGCTGAGATGGGCATTCAGGAGATAAACGATCTAAAAGATGCGAGCCATGGTACGGTAGTAATCAGGTCCCACGGTGTAAGTCCGGAACTGATGGATGAAGCCCGGGAGCAAGGTTTAGATATCGTGGACGCTACCTGCCCGTTTGTGCGCAGGGCGCAGGATTTGGCCCGCGATTTGACGGAGCAAGGCTATCAGGTTGTGGTAGTGGGAGACAGGGACCACCCGGAAGTTCAAGGGATCAAAGGATGGACTAATGGCAAGGCGCTTGTTGTGGAAAACCCGGAAGAGGCGGCTCTTTTAAACAGGGAGGACGCATTCGGGATCATAGCCCAAACAACACAGCCACTGGGAAACTTTAATTCCGTTGTCGAAGTGATACGCGGAACTGGCGCGAGGTTCAAGGTGTGCAATACCATCTGCAGCGCTACGAACCAGCGGCAGCGGGCGGCCCAGGAACTTGCCGGGAAGGTCGGCGTTATGATCGTGGTGGGAGGCGCAAACAGCGCCAACACCAGGAAGTTGGCCAGTCTCTGCAGCGCTTCAGGAACTGCCACACACCTTATTGAGACGGCTGATGAGTTGGATCCGGCCTGGTTTAACGGAGTAAATACGGTCGGGTTAACAGCGGGTGCGTCCACACCTGACTGGATTATAGAGGAGGTAAAGAGACGAATGAGCGAGATTGAAGAACAAAACGGCCCTGAACAGGAAGAAGAGATGAAAGACGCTGCTGTGGAAGTGAAGGCTGTACGCCACGGTGAAATCGTTACTGGTACGGTTGTGCACGTCGGCCAGGACGAGGTTATGGTTGACGTGGGAGCCAAATCAGAAGGGATTATTCCGATCAGGGAGCTGTCCTGCTGTGAAGTTGCTTCCCCCCAGGATATTGTTAAAGTGGGGGATGAAATAGAGGTGTATGTGTTAAAAGCAGAGGACAATGAAGGAAGACTGATCCTGTCAAAAGAAAAAGCTGATGCTGAAAAAGCCTGGGAAAAGCTTGAGGAAATTTTAGACTCCGGGGATTTAGTTGAAGGAATTGTAAGGGATGTGGTCAAAGGCGGGCTGCTCGTGGATGTCGGGGTGCGCGCTTTTTTACCGGCCTCACTGGTTGAAAGGGGATATGTGGAGGACCTTTCCAAATATCTTACCCAGACCATTACCGCAAGAGTCATTGAGTTGAACCGGGGCAGAAAGAAGGTAATTCTCTCACGCAAGGCTGTGCTGGAAGATGAATATGCCAGGGTGCGCCTGGAAATGCTGGACAACCTTGAGGAGGGTCAGGTAGTTAAAGGGGTCGTGCGGCGCTTGACCCAGTTTGGATCATTTGTGGACATTGGCGGTGTTGACGGACTGCTGCACATTTCAGAAATGTCCTGGCACCGGATTAACCACCCTTCAGAAGTGGTAATGGTTGGTGACGAGATAGAAGTAAAGGTTTTAAGGGTTGACCGGGATAGTGAAAAGATCTCTCTTGGCTTAAAGCAGGTATTGCCAAACCCCTGGGATACTGTGGAAGAAAAGTATCCGGTAGGCGGCGTGATCAAGGCCAAGGTGGTCCGGTTGGCACCGTTTGGCGCCTTTGTGCAACTGGAGCCCGGTGTGGAAGGACTGGTCCACATATCGCACCTGGCAGACCATCATGTGGCCAAGCCTGATGAGGTGGTCAGCGAGGGAGAAGAGGTCAACGTAAAAGTCTTGAGTGTGGACCCTGCTGAAAA
>JBAZQW010000027.1:0-14518 GCA_041645005.1 Desulfotomaculaceae bacterium
TAAGCGGTTTGTGCTAAGCTGGGAGCCAAATGCGCCATACTGGGACGGACTGTAAAAGCCTGTGCTCATGCTCGGGCTGAAAGCGCCAAATTGTCCTGTAGTAGGCTGGCTGTATGCGCCCCACTGACCGCTGGTCATAGGCTTGGTGAACATCTGAGAAGTTACTTGCTGTGCCACATTGCTGATAACATTGACGTCCTGGTTCAGGCGGTTGCACAGCTGC
The DNA here is from genome assembly GCA_041645005.1 of Desulfotomaculaceae bacterium. GTDB lineage: Bacteria > Bacillota > Desulfotomaculia > Desulfotomaculales > Pelotomaculaceae > Pelotomaculum_B. Next base: position 224 of record JBAZQW010000027.1, read on the forward strand.
TGAATAGTATGAAGCTGCTGGGTGGCGATTGCCTCATGTTGCTGCAGTTGCTGGAGTTGTGCCGCGTTGTTAGCCTCCGAACGATGCAGTTGGCTGGCAACCTGGTTAATGGTGTTGATTTCTTGGCGCAGATCCTGAATCTGCCTTTGGAGTTGATAAATGTCCATTTTGTTCCTCCTTGCTAGTTTTAGGCGAAAAGTACACGCCTTTTGCAGATATTATTCTACAGACACGCACATGTTATTAGTGGCAGATTGTGGTATTTTAATTGGCATTTTTATAGTCATGTTCTTGTTTTTTAACAGTATTTAGAGGGGTGAAGCCGGCGAAATGAGGAACGAACCCCTCAACCCTGGTTGAGGTGGCGTATAATTTAATGCTGTGGTTTAGAAAAAGCCACGGAGCGTCATTAACAACAATTTTTAAAGCGCTGCGATAAATCTGCTCCCGCAAAACCGGTTCATTTTCCTGCTGGGCTCTGGCCAGAAGCAGGTCTACTTCACTGTTCCGGTAGCGGGCGGTATTGAGGCCGCTTTCGATCTGGGCTGATGAAAGCAAAGTATATAGAAAATTGTCCGGATCTCCGTTGTCGCTGATCCAGCCGTAGAGAAAGGCGTTTCCTTCCTCTTGCAGCAAGGCTTCTTTATACTGCTCCCATGGATATGACTTTACCTCGGTTTCGATGCCAGCTTTGGCCAGTTCCGACTTCAGCGCCGCGGCTAGTTTTTCTCCTCCGGCGGGATTATAAGGCCTGGGGTTATTATATGTTATGATTTTAATTTTTAACCCCTCCGCATAACCGTTGCGGGCCAATAAATCCTTTGCTCCCGCGGGATCATAGGTGATGGGGCGGATATTAGGATCATAACCAAGCACACCAGGGGGCAAGGGGCAGTTAGCTTCAATTGAAGCATTCTGAAAAAGCCCCTCGATTATTTGTTTGCGGTCAATCAACATGCTGATGGCCTTTCTGACGGCCGGGTTGTCAAAAGGTTTTTTGTCGGTAAAAAAGCCGAGATAATTCAAGTCCAGACCGTTTTTTTGCAAAACGGGGCAGCCTTTTTGTTCCAAAAAGCGGGCATCAGCTGTGGATATCCCGTCGACGAGGTCGACCAGTCCCATTTTCAGCGCGAGTGAACGCAGCCTGCTGTTTTTAATGACGGTAAAAACCAGGGTTGGGCAGTCGGGCAGCTTACCCCAGTAGTCCCTGTTTTCTCTTAAAGTTATGCTTTTACCCTTTTCCCAACTGATAAAGCGGTATGGTCCCGTGCCTACCGGCTTTTCGCTGAAGGCATCCCCCATAGCGGAAGCTGCGGTGGGGCTGACCATAGGGGCTGAGGAAGTCATAGCCAGGTTGTTCAGAAAAGGGGCGTATGGAAATTTCAGGAATACTTTAACAGTGTAAGGGTCGGGAGTAATAATACTGTCGACCATGCCGAAGGTAAAAGATGCGTATGACGCGCGATCGTTGCGCTGGGCAGGCATCTGTCTCTCCACACTGAAACGTACGGCTTCTGAATTGAAAGGTGTTCCGTCGTGAAACTTCACGTTTCTTTTTAAATAAAAGGTCCACTCCCTCCCGTCTGAAGAGACGCGCCAGGCCTCGGCGAGACAGGGCTCTATGGTGGCAGTGCCAGGTTTGAAACGCACCAGACCTTCAAATATATTTGTTATCACCTTGTTTGATTCATCGTCCAGGGAAAAAGCCGGATCAAGGACTGTGGAGTCCGTGCTCCTGGCATAGACCAGGGTGTCGTTTTGCAATCCGACCAACCGCCCGGAAACAGGCAGGACACCGGAATGACCAAGGAGAAATAAAGGTAGAATTAGTAGAAGTCCAATTGTTATCATTTTAAGTTTACGCATGTCGACCACCCCGTGTTGTTTTTATATAAATTTCTGGAACAATTGGTAGTTTCCTCCTTTTATTGTGCTGGATGTTTCTTTTCTTGAAATTAAAAATATACTTGGCTTGGGAGGTATTTACATGACTATTCGTTTTGGTCCCGCCGGGGCTTCCGCTTCATTTTACGCCCAGGGTCATAAATCCTCGCTGGAAATGCCTGAGTGGTTGGAGAAACTGGGGTTGAACGCTTTCGAGTACCAGTGCAGCCGCGGTGTGAACATCAGCGATGATATGGCTGGCAGGCTGGGCCGGCTCGCGGCTGAGAGGTGTATACAGTTAAGTGTACACGCTCCTTATTACATAAATCTCAGTACGAAAGATCCTGAAATGCGCCCAAAAACCAGGGGACACCTGCTCAAGTCTTTGAGAGCCGCCCGGCTGATGGGGGCAAAAACCGTGGTTTTTCACCCTGGGGCTGGAAAAGGGGAGAATCGCAGAGAAATATTTTTGTCAGCGAAGGCTTTTTTAAAGGAGATATTAGACGAAGCAAGGGAAGAAGGTCTGACTGGCATACTCCTGGCTCCCGAGACCGGGGGCAAGAGAAACCAGCTGGGCTCACTGGAGGAAGTTCTGGAATTATGCGAACTGGGGAGAGAGATAGTACCGGCTGTTGATTTCGGACATATGCACGCTATCAGCGGAGGCGGCTTTACCGGTAGATTGCCTTTTGTCGCGGTTCTGGACCTGGTTGAAAAGAGTCTAGGCAGGGAGTACCTGCAAAACCTTCATATCCATTTCAGCCCGGTAGAGTTCACCGGCGCTGGTGAAAAAAAGCACTGGACTACGCTTGAAACACGCTTCGGACCGGACTTTACTCCCCTGGCCGAGCTAATAGCGGAAAGGGGTTTAACCCCGACTATAATTTGTGAATCAGCAGGCCGGCAAGCTGAAGACGCCATGATTTACAGGGATATATATCTAGGTTTGTTGGGACGTGGGAAGTGAGAATTGAGACGTGGGACGTGAGTAGAAAAGACATTTTGTGCGACTGAATTCGCACCTACATATACTGGGACGTTGACGTGAGATACAGGTGCGGCTAGAGCCGCACCTGTATCTCACGGATAAATCACCCTATTATCAAGACCATAAAGAAACGCAGAATATACCGACGTCCGACGTCTGACGTCCGACTTCCGAAGATGCCCCCTCGTGGTTAGTGGATTTCAACGTCGCGCGCTCCATTGCGGCGCAGAATGTCAGCTGCTGAGTTGATCTTATTTTCATCGGTGCGCACAGATGTAAGGATTTTACCTTCCCGGATTTTACCTTCATAAAACTTACCCCGGTCTGCTGGAATACCCCAATCAATCAGACCACCCGCTACGCCGCCAGTGATGGCTCCTGACAGTAGCCCGGCGATTGGTCCGGCGGCGATAAGCGGCCCGATGCCCGGGATAGCCAGGGCGCCAACCCCCATGCCCAGGCCAGCCAGTCCACCCAGCAATCCACCTGTGGATAGTCCCGAATTGATACTGTTTGTTTCACTGGTGTCATTTAAATAATTTCCCGAAGTTCTCTCCTTACCTTTATCTGAGGCAAGAATGGATATTTCATCGTGAAAACCACTGCCGCGCAAATCTGACGCGGCTTTTTCAGCCTGGTCACGCGAGTCGAATAGCCCAATTACTGTTTTAAGCAATATTAATCCCCCCTTGATTTTTTTGGCAGTTTATATACTGCCCGCGAAAATTATTAATTATTCTTGTTTTTATGGGGATAATTTTTTTAAAAGAATAAAACTTGGGTTAACTTTTTCTTCGATTTTGATATAATATTGTATGTTGTTGCAGCGACCAACAAAAATGAGGAGGTTTGATAATGCTGCCAACTCCTAAAAAATTTTTTGTTACAGCTGGGAGTTCTGAGGGAAAAAATCCTTTAAACGCGTTTGACAACGCCCTGCTTAAAGGAAGAATCGGGAATTTGAATCTTATGCGGGTTACCAGTATCCTACCGCCTGGCGTGGTATACTGTCCGGGTATGGAAATTCCGCCCGGCTCGCTTGTACCCACAGCTTATGGCTATATCATAAGCGATATTCCCGGTGAGATTATTGCCGCCGCGGTGGGTGTCGGTTTTTCAAATGACTCTTTCGGGGTTATTATGGAGTACTCCGGTAAATGCAGTAAAGAAGATGCGACACAGGCAATAGAAAGGATGTTGGTAGAAGCTTTTGAAACCAGAGAAATGGAGTTGAAGGGCACAAAAATCGCCGCCACGGAACATCGCGTGGAGAAGATTGGCTGCGCCCTGGCCGCGGTACCTCTCTGGTATTAATAAACATGAAAACGGAGGCGTGAGACTTGGATTCCAAACTCAATATATGGTTTACTGAGCATCAAACGAAAAATGTAAAAATTTCTTGCCGTACTAAAAAAATTCTACACCAGGAAAAGACACCGTTTCAGAGTTTGGCTGTCCTAGACACAGATCAATACGGGCGCATGCTGGTCCTGGACAATATTATTCAAACTACGGTGTTGGACGAATTTATATACCATGAAATGATTACCCATGTTGCGCTGAACACCCACGCCGCTCCCAGACGTGTGCTTGTAATAGGCGGCGGTGACGGAGGGGCGGTGCGGGAGATAGTAAAGCATCAGACTATTGAGAAAGTTGTTCACTGTGAGATTGATGGCGCTGTTGTAGAGGCCTCCCGCAAGTACCTGCCTGAAATTAGCTGTGCCTTGGATCACCCCAAGGTGGAGATCATCATCGATGATGGCATAAAACACGTCAGGGACAACAAAAACACCTATGATGTGATCATGGTTGACTCTACTGATCCAATAGGGCCTGCGGAAGGGCTTTTCAGCGCCTCATTCTACACTGACATCTTTAACTCGCTTAAAGACGACGGTATTTTTGTCGCCCAGACCGAGTCGCCCTTTTTCAACCGTGATCTTATACCACGGCTGCTTAAGGATATATCAGGGATTTTCCCGTTAACCCGCCTCTTTCTAGCTAATATACCCACCTATCCGGGAGGGCTTTGGACCTTTACCATTGGTTCAAAAAAGTACGATCCATGTGATACAGATACTGTACGGACACCTGATCTTAATACAAGATATTACAGCCCGGCCATTCACCTGACCTGTTTTGTCCTGCCTCCATTTGTGCAGGAATTGTTGGGACAGTAAAGGGAAATCATATAACCAAGTGACTGATGCTGGAGGCCTAAAAGATGCTGGAGTTTACGGAAAGGTGTCCTGGTTGTTTTATTGGCAGCACCGAAAATTATGATCGGGCAGGGATAGTTATTATCGGCGCTCCCATGGATTTTACGGTAAGCTTCCGGCCTGGCACCAGGCAGGGTCCGCAGAGGATCCGCCAGGTGTCGCATGGTCTGGAAGAATACAGCGTTGACCTTGACCTGGAGCTAGCTGACTATAGCTATTACGATGCCGGGGAAGTGATCCTTCCGTTCGGGGCGGTCCAGGAAAGCCTTCGCCGGATTGGCCTTGTTACCGCCGGAATACTTGCCGGCGGTAAATTTCCGTTGATTCTGGGCGGCGAGCATTTGATTTCATATGCTTCCATTAAAGAAGTGGCGAGTACACATCCTGGACTTGTGGTGATCCACTTTGACGCCCATACTGATTTAAGAGATGAATATTTTGGCGAACGTTTTTCCCATGCCACTGTTATTCGCAGGGTCGTGGAATTGATTGGAGGGAAAAATCTCTACCAGTTCGGCATTCGCTCAGGCACAAGAGATGAGTTTGATTTCGCCCGTAAAAATTGCAATATCTTCGTAGACAAGGTTGTGGAGCCGCTCATAGAAATTTTGCCGCTGATCAAAGGAAGGCCGGTATATGTTTCCCTGGATATCGACGTTGTAGACCCTGCCTACGCCCCTGGCACCGGAACCCCGGAACCGGGCGGATGTACGGTCAGGGAGATAATGCGGGCGGTTCACCTGCTTGGTGAATTGGATGTTGTGGGGTTCGATCTGGTTGAAGTCAGCCCGCTATATGATCCTTCCGAGAGGACCGCGCTTCTGGCGGCAAAGATTGTGCGTGAAACGATACTTACTCTGGGCAGGAAGAATAATTCTAAATAAAAATACCATTTGACTTAAAACGACGGATTAGTTATACTATACTATGTCAGCGATGACCGGCTGGTAAAAGGCGGTATCGCGGATGAATACGGAGCTGTGGTGTAGTGGCCTAACATGCCTGCCTGTCACGCAGGAGATCGCGAGTTCGACTCTCGTCAGCTCCGCCATTTTTTATGCCACGGTAGCTCAGTTGGTAGAGCAGCGGACTGAAAATCCGCGTGTCGTTGGTTCGATTCCGACCCGTGGCACCAGTATTATCAAGCCTTCCGGGGTTTATCCCGGAGGCGTTTTTTCGTTTTTGGCGCCCATTTGCTGCCCAAAGTCTTCATCTGCGTCTCTGAAAATTATTTCCTCAATACAAAAGTCCAATAATTATCATTGTGATAGAATTTTTTGGAAATCATATTTTTGACCTCGGGTTAGTCTGGCACAGCGTTTAATCCTTCGTATTTCACCACGGGAAAATTTCAGATAGTTCTTGAGTATCTGTGAGACCTTTTGATTGTCATTATCGTTTGTTACCCTGTACTCGATGTGCATATTAATTCTTTCGGCGGGATACCCTCAAAAATCCTTTATGAAATTCTATCTGCCAAGACCAACGTTTTTGAAATATAATGGTTAAAGGCAAACACTTTAATGGAGGCGTATTTATGAAAGGCTCAGTTGTTATAGGAAAATTCAAGGGAATCCAGATTGAAGTGAATTCCAGCTGGTTGGTGATATTTGGTCTTGTGACCTTCATGCTCGCAACTAATTATTTCCCCCAGAATTACCCGGATTGGAACCCTGTTTTAAGGTGGATACTTGGACGTATTATTGCTTTGTTGCTTTTTGTTTCAGTTTTGCTCCATGAACTGTCACATTCTTTAGTATCTATAAGTCTTGGAATACAAGTAAAAAAGATATCTCTATTTATTTTTGGAGGTATTGCTCAAATGGAGAAAGAACCTGATGAACCAAGCAAAGAACTTAAGATTGGTATAGCTGGTCCTGCCATGAGCGTATTTTTATTTATTTTGTTAATGCTGCTCACTAACATATTTGCTTTTTTCGGTACTCCTGAGATTATAATTGTACCGCTGACTTATGTTGCCCAGGTCAACCTGATTCTAGCTATCTTCAATATGGTTCCAGCTTTCCCGATGGATGGAGGCAGAGTCCTAAGGGCTCTTATCTGGCATTTCAGTGGCAACTTGCAAAATGCCACCAAAATAGCGGCTTCACTGGGAGGTGTGTTTGGTTATTTTTTGATTTTTACCGGTATTTTTTGGATTATGACCGGAAACTTAATTAATGGTATCTGGTTTGCATTTATAGGTTGGTATATAAACCAAGCGTCTCAGTCCAGCTATCAACAAACAGTCATGTCAAATATGTTTGATAAAATTAGTGTCAGTGAATTTATGACCGCCAAAGTTATAGTAGTCGATTATCATATATCAGTTCAAGAACTTGTAGATAGTTATTTTTACAATTACAAATTTACCAGTTTCCCAGTAAAAAAGGATGAAGAGGTTATTGGGATTGTTAATTTAGAAAGAGTAAAGAACGTCCCAAAAGAATCATGGGATCAAACCAGTGTTGGCGGGATAGCCACTTCCTTAGAGGACAATCTTATTGTTTCTCCAAATGATACTGTTTCTACTGCTATGACCAAGATCTTTAGTAATAGTATAGGAAGGGTTCTAGTTATGGAGCAAGTCACATTAATTGGTATCGTATCCAGGACAGATATACTCAACTATATAAGAATACATAGTCAGTTTAATCGCTAATGAATTTGTAAAGCTTGTACTGCCTGATAAAAAGGGGGGCGCGAAATGGAAAATGGCTGGCAGACTATAAACAGCCTGTCGTACGATTTGAAATACCTGACACTCCTTTCCAAACAATACCCGACGGTGGACGATGTGAGTACGGAAATTGTCAATCTCAGCGCCATCATCAATCTGCCTAAGGGCACAGAGCATTTTCTGGCCGACATTCACGGCGAGCACGAGGCCTTTGACCATGTGATGCGAAACGCCTCTGGAGTGGTCAAGCGCAAGATCGACGATACGTTTGGCGATACCTTGACAGCTGCGCAGAAAAAGGAACTGGCGACATTGGTTTACTATCCCCAGGAGAAAATCACCCTGCAAAAAAACTCGATGGCACACTTACCTGCAGCTGCATCAGGGGAGCACGCTTCGCAGGATTTGAAGGACACTGCGCTGCTGGAATGGTACGAGACCGTTATGATACGCTTGATCCGGTTATGCAGGCAATCTGCTTATAAATATACGCATGCCAAGGTGAGAAAAGCAATACCGCAGCATTTTCAGTACATCATCGAGGAACTTTTGCAAGAGAACGAGCATAGTGCCATGAAACAGGGCTATTATCAAGGAATTGTTGACAGCATACTCGCGATTGACCGCACAGATGATTTTATCGTTGCGCTTGCGGAGCTGATCCGCAAGTTGGTGGTGGATCATTTGCACATTATTGGCGATATTTTCGACCGCGGCTATGGGGCACATCTAGTGATGCAAACACTCAGAAGGCATCATTCGGTGGACATCCAATGGGGCAATCACGATGTGCTTTGGATTGGCGCTGCATGCGGCTCGGAGGTGTGTATGGCAGGCGCGCTACGAGTGTCGCTTCGCTATGCGAATCTGGAGACGCTTCAGGAAGGCTACGGCTTGAACCTCACGCCACTGATGCGCCTCGCGCTCGACCATTATCAGGGGGAATACACACCGACATTTCAAGTGAAGGCCAAACAGACCCATTTGCAGGAGAAGGATCTAGATTTGTTGTCGCGGATGCAAAAGGCCATTACGGTGATCCAGTTGAAATTGGAAGGACAATTGATTATGCGGCGCCCAGAACTGCAGCTGGCTCATCGACAGCTCCTTCATCTCATTGACTTCAAGGCGGGTACTATCGCCCTCAACGACAAGGTGTACCAGCTGAAGGAGGCGGATTTCCCTACGGTCGATCCGCAGCAGCCCTATGAGCTGACGGAGGATGAACAGAATGTGGTGAACAACCTCAAGGTGTCTTTTCAGCATGCCACGGATCTTCAGAAGGATGCGCGGTTTTTGATCGACAAAGGCAGCATGTACAAGACCTACAATGGCAACCTGCTCTATCACGGGTGTATACCACTGACGGAGGAGGGAGATTTTCAGGAGTTTGAGTTATGTGGCCAACCGCTCAAGGGCAAGGCGCTGCTGGATGCATTCGATGAAATGGTCAGAAAGGCGTATTACGCCCAGGATCCTCAGGAGAAAGCGCTAGCGCTGGATGTGGTGTGGTATTTGTGGTGTGGGGCTAATTCGCCATTGTTCGGCAAGAGCAAAATGGCCACGTTCGAGCGGTATTTTATCGCCGAAAAAGAGACGCACAATGAAGTGAAAAATTCCTATTTTACATGGCGCGACGACAAGTCGGTCTGTGTGCGCATCCTGGGTGAATTCGGCTTGAATGCAGCAACCAGCTACATCATCAATGGTCATGAGCCCGTTAAGGTCACTGCGGGCGAGGCGCCCATCAAAGCCAACGGCAAGCTCATCACCATCGACGGCGGGTTTGCCAGAGCCTATCAGAAAGAGACGGGTATTGCCGGGTACACCCTTATCTTCACTTCCCAGGGGATGCACTTGGTGTCCCACGAGCCCTTCGAATCCAAAGAACGCGCCATTCGTGAGGACTTGGACATATTGCCGACCAGCGTATTCATCGAGAAAAACGAGGCCCGCGTGCTGGTGGGTGACACGGACATCGGGGCGGGGCTCAAAGCGGACATCGCTGCGCTCAAGAGTCTTTTACAGGCGTACCGCGATGGGTCGGTGAAAGAGCAGTAGTGCGGGTTGTGTCCGCTAGCGATGACAATCTAATTACTATTCTGTAGCATAAGGTAATATTAGCTGCCCGGAACAGATAATGCCATATATTTATCCCTGTTTATGTGCTATGTTATACACAGGGATTTTTATAATTTGGGGGGTGAGGCAATGTATTTTTTATATGTCGTGATTTTAGTCATTGTTGTTCTGTTTTTCGCCGGTATCAGGATTGTCCGGCCGACCCACCGGGGACTAATCGAAACTTTCGGCAAATATTCCAAGTTTGCCAAACCTGGTTTTCACTGGATAATACCGCTTATTCAAAATCTATATCAAGTTAATACAACAGAACAAATGGTTAATGCCGAGCCCCAGGTGATTATCACCAACGACAACCTGAATGCAACAGTGGATGCGCAGGTTTATTTCAAGATCAACACAGAAGAGGATAATGTTAAAAATTCAACGTATAACGTTAACAACTATCAGGTTCAGATTGTGGCATTAGCACGGACAACGCTTAGAAATATCATAGGCACCCTGTCCTTAAGATCGGCCAACAGTGAAAGAGGCAGAATCAACACTGACCTTCTCGAGACACTTAAGAACGAGACAAAGAACTGGGGCATTGATATTATGAGGACCGAGCTAAAAGAGATTGATCCGCCGAAAGATGTACAGGAAACAATGAACAAGGTCGTCAAGGCCGAGAATGAAAAGATCGCCGCTATCGACTTTGCTACCGCAGCCGAAACTACGGCCGATGGGATCAAACGAGCGGAAATCAAGAAAGCGGAAGGTATCAAGCAGGCTAAAATTCTGGCAGCTGAAGGCGAAGCCCAGGCTATAAAGCTGGTTAACGAGGCAGCAGACATGTATTTTAAAGGCAATGCTCAGGTTTTGAGGAAGCTTGAAGCGGTTGAAACCGCGCTTAAAAATAATGCCAAAGTTATTGTTCCCGCAGAAGCCGAACTGGTTAATGTGATCGGTGAACTGGCTGGGGTGCTTCCGGTAAAAATGGAACACAAAGAACCCCAAATAAAATAAGACTTTTGGATTCCCACCCGTGGCACCAGCTTTAGTCAAGCCCCGCAAGGTTTTGCTGGTTTTTTGTTTTGTGTTTAACTGTTGCAGCATTCTTTTTAGATGATGCTGACAGCAAGGGTGAGATTAGCGGCTACTTTATCAGGAGCTTAGATGAAGGCGAGGCCAGCCCATATCAGACGGATTTTGGGCTTAGAGCTGTCAGGTTAATTCACTAAGTGGAATTTTATAGCTGCAAGTAATTGCGGCGGACAACTAAAAGAGGATTAGCGAACTAATCCTCTTTTAGAGAAAAACCGAGTAGTATATATTAAAGGAATCAAATCACTTTGGATTAACCTTGGGGCGTGTTGTTAGCCAGAGCGGATTCTCCAAGGGCAACTAACCTTTTGGTTATGTTACCTCCCACATAGCCATTCATCCTGCTGGGCAGTGTTCCCTTGTCCATTTGTGCATAGTTTGAAATGCCGAGTTCATTAGCAATTTCAAATTTCATTTGGTTAAGCGCATTTTTTGCTCCAGGTACCACAGTGGTATTAGGCATTAAGACTAACCTCCTTTCTTTTTTAAGGTTTTTTGATTTCCTGCTCTTATAATTACCCTTAAAAAAGATTTTATGTTAGGTAATTAATCGTAATAGTAACAGATAATGTGATTGCATAAGTAATAACCTTTATTATGCTGAAAAATATAACTTATTTAAAACCAAGAATATTGCATAACAAAATTAAGCCAAAAAAGTAACAATTTGAACTCACTATATTATTTAAGGTGAACCTTATTTTGTATCTTTTATTATGAATTTTACTTTTATTATCATTTGACTCTTAAATGGTATTTAACGTCGGGAATAAGCATAGAGTTTTTTAAATTTCATGGCAAATTAACTTGTATTATATATTACGATTGTGCGCCAACTAAGAATTCTTTCTGGAATAAACGGAATATCAGAGCACCCCAGCAGGAGTATTTTTGTCAACTGAAAACGGTCAAATATCAACCCTGCCAAAGTAGGAATGACCAGGCCAATAAGGGCGAATGAAAGATACCCATAATTATAATTTAAATAGTTGTGCAATATTATGTTCACTGGTAAGTGGAGGTACATGACGGGCAGAGAATATTTCCCTAATATCGCGAAAACGTTGCCGGTAAGGTGAGAACATTTTTGACTTATGGAAAGCAAAGCAACTGACATTACAATTGGTATCACAAGATCCATCAGTAAATGGCTGCATGTGCCGTACTTAATATTTATAGAATAAGAAAAAAGACCGAAGAGGCCGCATATGAGCAACCCAATAGAAAAAGCAACCGAGAGTGTTGAAACTGCGGCGTGAACATGTTTGATCATTTTTTTGGCGTAGAAACCAAAAGCGTAATAAGAAAGGGTTAACAAAGCCACATCTATATCCCAGGGTATTTTTAAAGGGTGCGTATCGGCAATGGCTGATTCATAGTGAGCTAAAAGATAAGCGGCGGCTATTATAATAAGACACCAGCCGTGTGATTTGATCGACTTGTGGAGCAACGCAAAAATAAGCTGGGTAACGTAAAGGCATGTAATAAACCAAAAAGTGGTATAAAAACCGCCAATGAATTTTCCCCCGGGGAAAAAGTTAAGAGAAAAGCTGCTGGCTACTTTATAAGCGTCGAAACATCTGTTGCCCAGGTAAAACTCCACTGTAACTATGATTATAAGAAAAGATAAATAAGGTATAAGCAGTTGACATGTGCGTTTATAAAGCCAGTTGGAAAGTGTTGCCCAATCCTCATGTGGTTTAAACAAATACCCGCTTATAATAAAAAAGAGCGGCATATGAAACCAGTAAAGATAATAAGCGATGCTGCTGCCTGAGTGCCCTAAAACAACAGCGGTGATGCCTATTCCTTTAGCGATATCGAGCCAGGGTTGTCTTTGCTTGAAGTCAGACGTATGTACCACTCCACCATTTTTTCTTGTTTATTCGACAACAAAAAACAGGGCTCCTTTTTTTGGAATTATCAAACAACTGAGACTTTCCAGGACACACGGGTTGACAAAGCCGGTCGGGTTGTGCTAATCTATATTTCGCTAGATTAGTGTACTACAAGATTGCATCTGTCTGGTTGATGCAGCGACACTGTTCTTGACAAAATAATTTAATATTGTACAATATATATTGTGCGGAAGTAGCTCAGTGGTAGAGCATCGCCTTGCCAAGGCGAGGGTCGCGAGTTCGAATCTCGTCTTCCGCTCCATTTTATGTGGCGACATAGCCAAGTGGTAAGGCAGAGGACTGCAAATCCTCCATTCCCCAGTTCAAATCTGGGTGTCGCCTCCATCTGATATGCTAACTGGTGACCCTTCGGGATTGCCAGTTTTTATTTTAGTTGTCCAGAAGGGGTCGGCAAAAAAATTTATATATGCTATTTCTGTTTCAGAGTCTCAAGTGAGGCGGGATCGGAAGCGGCTTGCCTTTTTTTATATAGTAAAAAGAGGATAATTTGAGATGGTGTATAATAATACAACAAGTATTCATTATAAGGATGTTTTGGAATGATATTATGCCGAACGTCTCAATTGGGTTGCAAATATTGCAAATATCCTGAAAAGACGCTGAGCCCTTCTACCTGCCCAGGATACCATGAAGCAAAGGTATGCTTATATTACCTTGAGCGTTTCATATGGCCAACACCGTGTGATGGTAAGGATGAAGAATGTCCTCCGGATTGTGCTTTTCAATAATGCCCCGCTCCCCGGAGTGGGGCTTTTTGATTAATGGAATGGATACGGCGAAGGCTGCGGATGAAGCAAATGAAGGAGTGGCCTACTCGATTAGGTCAATAAAAATCCAGGCACCCTGCACTATTGGTTGAATATTATGGAACAACGAACTGGAAAAATAAACTAGGGAGGGACTCTGAAATGTTTGACGCTCGACTTGGCTTTATTGAAAGCAATGGTTTTTTTGTTTGCGCTTATCGTTGTTAATGTAATTTTAGGAGTGGCCATTTCGATACGCCAGGGAGATTTTGAAATTGATAAATTGCCCCGTTTTTTAAGTACGGAGGTTCTGCCTTACTACTTATCCCTTACCGCGCTTGCTTTACTGGCCATGGTGCAGGATGTGCAGGACTACGGCACCAAGCCTTTAGCGTGGGCTTCAATTGTGGCATATGGTTCAAGGGTTGTATTTGTGGAGCTGAGAAAGAAAGTGGCAGAATTGTTCGGACCGGTTGATACCGGGACTAAAACGTGATCAATAAAATACTAAGCTCCCGGTTAGATAGGGGCCGTCTCTAGATACAAGCAGGGATTTCCGGCTTAATGCTGGAAATGTACCAGTAAACCTGGTTTCGCTGGGACTGGGAGTGTGGCAGCTATAACTATAGAAAAAGATGATTCATCTGAAGAAATAAAATCATACAACGTTTCTGAAAATTCTGAGGAG
>JBAZQW010000028.1:0-14411 GCA_041645005.1 Desulfotomaculaceae bacterium
TTTCTTAATCCATTTATCGTAGATGAAATCGTAAAAAAGCTTACCAATCATTTCCTTGGCAGTACAGGCAAGCATCTCAGCCATCTTTTTGTTGGCAAAAGTTGTCTTGCAAGTACTATCAATAACCCAGATGCCTTCAGTGGCTGTTTCTACTATCTGGCGGTATCGCTCCTCGCTCTTCCGCAGCGCTTCTTTAGTCTCTCCAAGTTGTTTTAGCTCTATTGTCCGCTGCTTGACTCGTAACTCAAGTTCTTTATGCGATTCTCGCAAGGCGTCCTCGGCCTGTTTGCGTTCGGTGATGTCCTGCCCCTGGGCGATTGTGGCGACTATTGTCGTGCCGTCTGCGGCAAATAAAGTAGCGGAGTTCCAGAACACTGTCCGCACTGTCCTGCCAACATGGGCGATGTCAATCTCCACGGTCTCCCAGCGTTCTCCGGTTGCTGTACGGCGGATGAGGGCCATGGATTTATCCTTTTGTGCATCGGGGAAGAGGATTTCGAGAGATTTGCCCAGAACCCGATCGGCGCTGTACCCGGTCAAACGTTCGAAGGCCTTGTTGAAACGAATTATTTTATAGTCCGGATCCCAGACGATAATCGGGGCGTTGGCATAGTTAAGCAGGTTTTCCAGGTAATCGTTCGCCTCCCGGTATGCTTCCTCGGCCTGTTTGCGATCAGTTATATTTATAATGGCCAGAACAGATTCTTTGGTTTCCGGAATCATGCCCGCGGAAACATAGATATCGATTAAACTGCCGTTTTTCTGGACAAAGCGCGCTTCATAATTATGGGGTGCACTGGCAGGATCGATTCTCCTCAGCCGGTGATAATTATTTACTCTGTCTCTATCTTCCGCCATGCAAAGTTCAGTCCATTTTTGTTTAAATTCTATTTCCTCTTTGGAATAGCCAAAGAGATTCACAAACTCGGTATTGACACGATTTATAGTTCCATCATTATCTGTTATTACAATACTGGAGCCGGAGATTTCAAAGATAGCGCGATATTCTGTTAATTCTTGAAGAATTTCTTCTTTGGTCTTCGTTTCATCATCTGTTTGCATTTTGTCGGTCTCCTTTTATTTTTTCATTCAGATATAAAGTGAGCGTTTATACTTGGTCTTGACCTTAGCCTCTTCAAGGTATACGCTTTTACAGCGTTAAACCCCGAAGCATTTGTACTTCCGGTTTATATTTAAGCATTCATTCTATTGAAGGACTTATATTCGCCAGAATCGCCAGAAGAGGGGATATTCCAGGCCGTTTTTCAAAACTGCATAGGTTGATATGAGGTTCATACACCAGACATGGTTCCGGGTAGAACTATCATACAGCCAGCATAAAAAGGGAAGTATTTCCCCAAACGGGTGGGCCACTTTAGTGTCATCCAAAGCAAGTACATCCCCTTCAGATAACCGGGATTCCGGGTGTTCTTGAAGCCTTTGGATACGGCCAACTGCAAACTGGAGCCACTCAAAGGGTTTCGAGAAAAACCGGCTGAAAGCGGACTGGCTGATGGATTCCCCTTTCAGCAAAACCTTCAGAATGGGGGAATCAGAGGTGAAATTTGCATTCTGGTTTACCGAGGGCTTTTGAGCAATCAAGCCACAGATATAGGCAAAAGCCAAGAGCCAGCCGGATACACCGGAATGTTTGACAATCCCCGTTTGCAAAAATAGCAGTGAGAGGTCAAATTTCTCCCAAAGACTCTTCAGGAGTGGGATACCGCCACCAGGACCATGTTGTTTGTTTTCAAAGATCGGTTTTTGAAAGTTCATCTTTGTATCACCCATATCGACAATGTAATGGCAAATAATACCATCCACTTCGATTATTGGGCAATTTTGGAAATGTCAAGGGGATTGGTCATTTTTCTGAAATATTTTTTGGCACTAATTTACTGCAACTGCATAACTACTGTAGATTTGTAATTTGATCAAAAAACAGACCCCTCCATGCTATTGACAATTTCCAATATTAAATGAGCCGGGGTTATGTTTTTATATTTTATTCAATAAATTTCCTTCAGAGAAAATGTCGAATTACAGGAAATAATGTGGTTCGTAATCATTTCTCCTATGAATACCTCCGTAAGGACCCAATTAGCCATAATAGACTGGGTCAACTTGTAAGCGGCCTAACTACCTTAACAAGCTGAGTAACAATAAGGATGTAGAGCAGTTTGGCAAGTAGGTACCGGGTACCTAAGTTATTAAGTTATATAAGCTATCATTTGGATAGAGACGGCAAATAAAAATTATATTTGGAGGTGTCGTATGTCATCACCAGTAATATGCCAAATAGCGGAGGTTATGAAACGGGTATTCGATTACGATAACCGAACCATAGAGCAGATAAAACAGGACTTAATTGCAATGGATCAAACGACAGAGCTGACCCCCGGTACTACCTTTGAAAAAGTAACGATAAGCAGCTATTTAACGGCTGAATGGATAAGGGCGGCCAACGTTCCCAAGGAGAGAGAGCGGGTGATCCTGTTCTTCCCATGGAGGTGGGTTTGTTTTTCCCAACTGTAATGGTTTTCGGAATTCAGCGGCTCTAATTTCCGAGGCCGCTGGTGTTCAAGTTTTATTAGTGGATTACCGGGTGGCGCTTCATCTAAGCTTTTAAATCAAACATACAAAAGGAGCCGGTGCAAAACGGCTTCTTTTTTTAGGCAACATTCCAAGCGGCATGCCATAATATGGTATACAGGAGGGGCATAGGTGAGAATTTATTCGCACAAAACACTGCTAATTCGTTCCGGTGTTCGATTGAAATAGAACCTAACTTACATTCTGCTGCTGGTGTCGCGTTAGCGGCATGAGTGTCTAATAAGCCAAAGGAGTTGTTGGCAATGTTTCAGCCGTACTGTTTGGAAAACAACTGGTATTATGTCTCGGAGCCAAAAAATTTTGCGGACCTGCAAGTGCACGCTGGAGATATTTCTTTCCTGGTCCCCTTCTGGTTTGGGGTGAATGAGAGCGGGGCGCTGGTTGATCAGTCCGACGCGGATACTATGACTTTAGCCCGGCAGATTGGATTGCCGTTGCTGGCTATAGTGCACAATTTCGCCAGCCGCGAGTATGGCCCGCTTATTCACCGGCTGCTGACCACTGAAAATCTGCGCCGGGCACTGGTGTCAAATATTTTAAGGATGCTGATCAGCAAGGGGTTTGCCGGGGTAAATATAGATTTTGAATTTATTCCTCCTGAAGACAGGCCCTTTCTAACAATGTTCATGGCGGAGCTTTATCAAACTCTAAAACCATATGGATTGCTTGTGACAATTTCACTTCCCCCCGAACTTCACGATGACCCCACCCATCCTTTTTCGGGGGCTTTTAGTTATCCTTGCCTTGCCCGTTACAGTGACCAGGCGTACATTCTGGCTTATGACGAGCATGTGGCAAAACCCGGCCCAATTGCTTCAATTGGTTTTGTCCGCCAGGTGCTGGCATATGCGCTCTCTGTTATTCCACGTGCCAAAATACGTTTAGGGATGGCTGTTTACGGCCGTGATTGGGGTGCGGGGACCAAGCTGCCTAAAGAATTATCCTATCAGGAAGCGGTAAACACAGCTTTTTGTCATGGAGCGGCAATCACTTACGATACTGAGGCGCAAGAGCCCACTTATACTTACGAGGTGAATGGCGACAAGCATGTGGTGTGGTTTGAGGATGTACGCAGCTTTGAGGCCAAACTGAGCATCGCTGTTCAAGAAGGAATACCTGGCATAGCGGTCTGGCGGCTTGGCCTGGAGGACCCGCGCGTCTGGGAACTTCTTCGTAGAATGCAGTTGTGTTAGATTTTTTTTGGCGGAACACATTTCAATGAGATTTCACTGGCCGTTCACTCCATGTTTATTAGTTAAGATCAATCGTTTGTCTACCGTTTACCGTCAGGTTGCCTGGAAATTGTGAATTGGGTTTTACTTTGAACCACGCCGCATACATGGTAGGAAGAACCAGCAGCGTCAGCACTGGGGTTTTTGTATTGTCCTTAAATAACATACCCGTCAGCAGACAGGCTGCCACGATACCTGCGGCCAGGCCGTAGTACAGTTTTTTATTCTTCATTCTTTGCGGATCACTCCTGATTCTGTAATAAAGTTGTCTAAAAATGATATTATGACTCCCGGTACCAGGGTGGTTCATTGGGTACTGCAAAAAAAATAATCCTAAATATGGTCTCCCGTTTTAGCCGGAACGGCCATCCCCAAAATCAATATGTCAAATGCGGCAGCTATCGCATCCAGAATGGTGAGGTTATTCTGCATTAAAAATTTGTAGTCTAAAAGTTCATTGACTGCGCCGAACAATATTCTCTGGACGACAGCTAAATTAACAGGCCGGAAATACCCGGCCTCTATACCCTGGCGCAATAAATCCTCAATCATCCGCCAACGGTTGTCTATAAAGGCTTCCATTTTAGCCCATTCCCCCGGCATGTAGCGTTTAACATCATCCATAAACCGTTCGCTTTGGATGCCTAACGTTTTGGGGTGGCAGGAGAGCAGTGATTTGAATTTTTCGCTGAAGCTCAGGGTGTTATTGCTGGTAATTTCCTGTTCTTGCCGTCTGAGGTCGGCCACCAGTGTGTCAATAATAGCTCCAATCAGTTCTTCTTTTGAATCGAAGTGTTCGTATAGGGTGCTTTTACTGACGGCCAGCCTTCGCGCTAAATCATTCATGGTAAATTTGATGCCGCGCTCGCTTGCTTCGTCTATCGCCGCCATCATAATCCTATTACGCAAATACAATCTCACCTCTCTTATATGTGGACCATATGTACCCTACGGGTTTTGCTGGTACCAGAATAATTTTATAGTTGACTGGTTAGTTTTGTCAACACTTATTCCGGGCCTGGCGGTCATCGCGCTGCGAGGGCTTCGATCCTTGCCTTTACGCCAGCCGGGCTGCCGCTTCGGCCAGCATCCGCCGTATGGGCAGGTTATAGGGGCATTTCTCTTCACATTCACCGCAATTGATACACGCGTCCACTTTGGCCTTTAAGCCCTGGTAGCGATCCCTGGCCCAGTCCTGTAAATTGTACCTTGTATAATAGCCGTCCAGCAAAAATACCGTCGGGATGTCGATACGCTGACTGCAGGGCTTGCAGTACTCACAGCGTCTGCAGAATGCGCCGCCAAGCTTTTCAACCTCTTCTTCCAGCGTTTTTCTCTCGGCTGCGGATAGAGGCCGCGGGTCACTTCCCACCCCTGCGTTTTCCTCCACCTGTTCAAGCGAGTCCATCCCGGGGATAACAGTTGTTACGGTATGTTCCAAAATATAGCGCAGGGCGAGGTTTCCGTTTCTTAAAGCGCCACCGGCCAGCGGTTTCATCACAATGACACCAATTCCTTTTTCCCCGGCCTGCTTCAGCAGCGCCGGAACGCCCACGGTTTCCACCGCGTTGAAAGGAAACTGCACCGTTTCAATTTCCTCTACCTGCAGCGTTTCAACCAAGAAGTCTTTAATATGTCCCGTAACACCTATGTGCCTGACCAGTCCTTCTTTTTTTGCCTCCATTAAAGCCGCCAGAGCGCCGTCCGGGCTTAAGACCCTGTCCAACTCCTTTTTACTCTTCACATTGTGCATCTGATACAAGTCGATATAGTCCAGGCTCATCGTCTCAAGACTTTTCTTAATGTCCGAGGCCATCGCTGCTCTGGTCCTGGCCATGGACTTGGTGGCGACGACAGCCTCTTTTCGCCTTGCTTTTAATGTGGCGCCCAGCTTTTCCTCGCTGTCGGTGTAGCCCCGGGCGGTATCAAAAAAATTGATGCCCAGGTCTAGAGCCCTGCTCACAATCGCCTCAGCCTCAGTGGCTGAAACCCGCTGGATAGGTATGCCCCCAAACCCTACCACAGAAATTTTTAATCCTGTTTCCCCCAGTATCCTGTACTCCATGTTTCCCTCCTGTGTTGGCGCCAGTTGTTGAATTGTTGAATTGTCGAATTAATTTTAAGGTAACACAAACTCAGAAAAAGGGGAATCCCCTGAATCTCAAACTTTCTTTAACAATAGAAAAAAACCCTTCACTAATAAAGGGTTTTAAACGGTAATACTTCTTCTATAAAATCGTTATCTCCTCACAACATCCACTCATACTGCCGCCTGCTGTATATTATCCGGCGTATCTGCACCGTATCGCCTTTGACAACATAAAAAACCATATAATTGTCCACAATCAAGGTTCTATACCCTCGCAACCTGAGCTGCGGGTCTTTTAGGAGAGGGTGCCGCTCCGGCATTTCGGCAAGGCTGCCGATTTTTTCAACAATCCTGTCGTAGTATTTGATTGCAGCGTCCGGCGACAGAGAATTGAGGTAATCCACAATGTCTTTTAAGTCCTGCTGTGCGGTAGGATATATTTCCACCTTATATTTTCCCATGCACGTCAGCTCTCAGCTTCTTTGCAAACTCAAAAAAGTCTTCGCCTTCAGCGCCATTTACAATTTCAGCTTCAGCTTCGGCGAGCTTTGCGTAAAGCTCAAGTTGTGCCTGCTGCCGTTCATAGGTTTCAATGCTCATAACCACCATATCGCCCACGCCGTTTTTAGTGATAAACACTGGCTCACGAGCGTTGCGGCAAAACTCGGAGATTTCATTTGCATTATTTCTAAGGTCGGAAATAGGTCTTATTTTCGGCATATTTCTCATGCTCCTAATCTCTCAATATTTATGCTAATATTATATCAGAATTTTGAGAGTTTAGTCAAAGCAATAATGCAAACCTGACTGCCTCAACGCCGTTGTTCGCACATGCGGTCCCTATTCCAGAATCTCCACGAACCCCAGAGTACCGTCCACGCGTATCTTCTGCCCATCCCTGATTTTGCGAGTCGCGTTATCGACACCCACCACCGCAGGAATGCCGTATTCCCGGGCCACCACGGCGCCGTGGGTCATGAGGCCGCCAACTTCCGTCACCAGACCGGCCGCCAGCGGGAATAACGGCGTCCAGCCCGGATCGGTATACAGCGTCACCAGTATATCTCCCTTATCCATTTTAGCCTCTCCCAATTTTAGTATCACCCGGGCGCGGCCCTCGACCGTTCCGGCCGACACCGGGCTACCGGCCAGCGCGCCCGGTGGCACATGGGCTCCCGGTTTGGCGGTGATGATTTCTCCCTCGCTGGTTATAGCCCGGGGAGGCGCCAGCTTCATCTTCATCGCCAGCAAGGCTGATATCGTCAATAACAAAGGCAAATCCTCCTGAAAGTGAGCTGAATTTTTGCTGAAGAATGGTTGTTAATATCGAAGAGATGAGTGTCGGTTCCACACTTTACTTATTTTTTCATTTCTGAATAATCCCCGGAAAAAACGTAGTTTCCCTCCATAATCAATTTGGAGATAATTTTTCTCCTGAATTTGATTGTGGAGGGCCTCTGTTGGTGTTATTATTTTTATTATCAACCTGGCTTAAGGCAAAACTTTTTGCCCAGATTTTCCTATTTAATGGTTTGATTTAGATGAAAATCAAGTTGTAACTATGACCATACCGATAGGATCTGCATAAATTTCCAAGAATACCATAAATATCATGGGTAAGGTTTTCTTTAAATGATCCTGTTAAACCGAGCACCACAATTTATGAAAGAGGGGATTGAAACAGAATATGGCGCGTGTAAACGAGAATTACCTTAAGCTGCCCGGAAGTTATCTTTTTTCGGAAATAGGCCGGAGAGTCAACCAGTTTAAAAAGGACAACCCTGACGCCGATATTATCAGGCTGGGTATAGGGGATGTTACCCAACCTCTCCCACCTGCCGTGGTGGAGGCGATGAAAAAGGCCGTGGAGGAAATGGGTTATCAGGATACTTTCAGGGGTTACGGTCCGGAACAAGGTTACGAGTTCCTTATCGAGAAAATAATCGAAAATGATTTCCGGCCCAGGGGAGTAGATCTGTCGGCTGAAGAGGTGTTTGTCAGTGACGGCGCTAAAACAGATACGGCTAATTTCCAGGAACTTTTCGGCATCGACAATATCCTGGCGGTAAGCGATCCGGTATACCCGGTTTACGTTGACAGCAACGTTATGGCCGGGCGGACCGGCCTGGTAAACACAAAAGGTCAGTTTGAAAAAATAATCTACCTTCCCTGCACTGAGGAAAACGGGATGAAGCCACCCCTGCCCAGCACCAGGGCGGATATGATTTACCTTTGTTTCCCCAACAACCCCACCGGGATGACCCTTGCTAAAGAGGAGTTGCAGAAATGGGTGGATTACGCCAGGGAGAACAGGTCGGTCATCTTATTTGACGCCGCTTATGAGGCCTACATCCGGGATGAAGGAGTGCCCCACAGTATCTTCGAAATGGAGGGCGCCCGTGAGGTGGCGGTGGAGTTCAGGAGCTTTTCCAAGACGGCCGGCTTTACCGGCACCAGATGCGCTTACACCATAGTGCCCAAAGAGCTAAAAGTATATGATTCCAACGGTCAGGCCCACAGTTTGAACCAAATGTGGCTGAGGAGGCAGGCCACCAAGTTCAATGGAGTATCCTATCCCGTGCAGGCGGGGGCCGCCGCCATTTTCTCCGCGGAGGGCAAAAAGCAGGTTAAGGAAACGATCAGTTACTACATGGAAAATGCCGCGATCATTAGGCAGGGGCTGGCAGAAGCAGGCTACCAGGTGTTCGGAGGGGTTAACGCCCCCTACATCTGGCTCAAAACACCTGACAACATGGGCTCCTGGGACTTTTTCGACAGGCTGATGAGTAAAGCCAACGTGGTGGGGACCCCCGGCGCAGGTTTTGGGGCCAACGGAGAGGGATATTTCAGGTTGACCGCCTTCGGGACCAGGGAAAACACCGTAAAGGCCGTTGAAAGGATCAGGACCAGGATGTAGCTTAATCGCCAGCAATTTGGTACTTAACTTCCTGTGTAGACTGGAGAACCGATATGTCCGATAGAAACCGGAAACGCGCCCTGATTGCGCTGCTGGGTGCTGTATTGATCTGGAGCTCCACCTATGTTTCGACCAAACAGGCCATGAGCCAGGTTCCGCCTACCACGCTGGCCTTTATCCGTTTCGCGCTGGCCAGCCTGGTGTTGTTTCCTTTTTACCTCCGTGACCCTGGCTGCAAACAGCCGATTCCCTGGCGGGCACTGGCCTTGCTCGGCTTTACCGGAGCCTTTCTCTATTTTGCCCTGCAGAATTGGGGGCTATATTATACCAGCGTTTCCGCCGGCTCCCTGATCCAGGGCGGGATACCGGTGATTATCGCACTGCTTTCGATCGTTTTTTTAGGAGAGCGGATTAACACCTACCGCGCAGCCGGCATTTTACTGGCCATCGCGGGAGTGGTGGGGATTGTTTTTCTGGGTGGCGAAGTTCAGGGCGGCAGCCGTCCGATCCTTGGCAACCTGTTAATGCTTGGCAGTTCGTTGGCCTGGGGCGCTTATACCATACTGAACAAGCGTTTTAACCTGAATATTAGTCCGGTGACAGCCACACTGGCCACTTTTCTTTACGGTCTGGTGTTCATGCTGCCTTTCGTGGTTATGGAAATGCGCGGTTTTAATTTTACTTTGAGCTGGTTGACCGTGGCGAATGTACTTTATCTGGGCATAGTCGCTATGGCGCTGCCCATTTTCCTCTGGAACTACGCGCTGTTATACTACGATGCCTCGGATGCCGGCCTCTTCATCAACCTGGTGCCGGTGGTCTCTGTTATCAGCGCGATGCTGTTTTTGGGGGAACGGGTCAACGCCGGACAGTTGGCAGCCGGCGGGGTGGTAATCCTTGGGGTGCTGGTATCCAGCGGTTTCGGCATAGTCAAAAAGAGAGGTGGCTCCGGTATGGTATAAATGAAATATGCAGCCTTGCCTCTTATACAGGGTCATTAAAGAACAAGAGGAAGTGATTGTTTGGGAGAGTACAAGGTAGTAGCTAATATCACTGAGTATTTGATCATTGTCAGATATACGCCGGATGGTAACTTATATGGCTTATTGTTTGCCCCCAATGCGGTCGGCACAGCCCAAACCTTTCAATTTGAAGCAAAAAACACTGATGACGCTATTTTTAAAGGCGCCATGCTGGCCAAAGAAAAGGGATTTATATAGACAACAACTCCGTTGAATGGAAAGAAAAACAATTGCTCCGAGTGCGGTTCGTATAGCTGCGATAGGAAATATTAAAACACGCGCCGGAGATAAGGGAAAGGCTCAACTTGTTGAGGAAATGAGAAGTAAGTCAGGTTTATGTAAGCGGCTGATCCAGGACGTCATCTTTTTCCCTGAAAGGTTCTTTTGATAAATTCGTCGAATTTTTTTCTTAATTACTTACGAGAGGATGATTACATGTCAGAGTTTGCAAACGTGACGGTAATAAGGGAGGCCAATATCTATTTTGATGGAAAAGTTACCAGCCGGACTATAATATTCAATAATGGCACACGTAAAACCCTGGGCATTATGTTACCCGGGGAGTATCAGTTTGGAACGCAGGAAAAAGAGCTTATGGAGATTATCGCCGGTGAGCTTGACGTCTTGTTGCCGGGTCAGTCTGAGTGGCAAACCTTTAAAGGCGGGCAGGCTTTTGAGGTTCCCGCCAACGCTTCTTTTAAACTGCAGGTAAAAAAAGTTACTGATTACTGTTGCTCATATATTGCTCAGTAGCTTTAATGGCTGATTCCTGATTGACAAGGAGAATAGCAAGATGATTATGATCAGCTCCTGCCTTTTAGGTGTCCATACCAGGTATGACGGCACTGTCACCAACAAAAATGATTTATTAATGAAATACTGCTACTTGGGGAAATATCTGCCGGTTTGCCCGGAGCAACTGGGTGGGTTGACTACTCCAAGACCACCAGTGGAAATAACTGGTGGTTCAGCGGTAAATAATATTGGGCAGGATGTGACAGCTCAATTTATAAAGGGAGCTGAGCAGTGTTTGTATCTTGCCGCAATCTTTTCTGTAAAGGCGGCGATACTGAAAGAACGGAGCCCTTCTTGCGGGGTGCACAAGATATATGACGGGAGTTTCAGGCATGTTGTGCGGGAGGGAAAGGGATTAACAGCAGCTTTACTCGGAGAGAATGGGATAAAAATATATTCAGAGGAAGACCTGACCGAAGCATTATTATGTGGACTATTGGAGTTGCAGCCGGAAAAATAAACTTTCCGGTTGTATTGGAGAATTTATATAACTAAAGGCGCCACTGCTGAAATAGCGAGTGGCCCTTTTTTGAATAGGGTTTGTAAGTTGCACGTTTCATATATTCTATCTTTTGCAGAGAAATTATTTAATGAAGGCAGGAATAAAACCTGCTACCGTAGGCTGCAGCTGCGGCACTATCGACATAATGAAGAAAGAAGCGGAGCATTTAAGAAATATGCTGAAGGGAAAGTACGGTGAGTCCATTGAATTTAATTACGTTGATGTTAGCACTGAAGAGATTAAGAATTACCCTGACATTGAAGGAATTCTTGGAGGAGCGCTCTATTGCCCGATATGATTTTGCCCTTAGAAAAAACCTGTAAAACCGCCCTTACCAAAACAGGCATTCCCGGCTTTAGTTACTGCCTGAACCCCTACGTGGGATGTGCCCACGCCTGCGTGTACTGCTACGCTTCCTTCATGTGCCGCTTTACCGGCCACAAGGAGCCCTGGGGGGATTTTGTCGACGTCAAAGTGAATTTCCCCCAAGTTTTGGCAAAGCAGTTGAAAGGTCGTAGTGTTTTGGAGGGCAGGATCATCCTGGGCAGCGTAACCGACGCCTACCAGCCTGCTGAAGCCTGGTACAAACTGACCCGTTCCTGCCTGGAAGCCCTGGCCGGGCACCCGTCGCTGGAAGTGGAGATACTCACCAAGTCTGCCCTGGTGGTAAGGGATCTCCCGCTTCTGCAAAAGCTGCCCCGTTGCTCGGTAGGCTTTACCGTGACTACCGTCAACGAAAAAGCGGCACGTGTCTTAGAGCCAGGAGCGCCGCCGCCCGGACTGCGTCTGGCCGCCGCCAGGCAGTTGGCCGAGGCAGGCATACCGGTCTGGGTGTTTATTGCGCCGGTTCTGCCAGGAGTGGGGGATAGTGAAAAAGATTTGACCGGATTGTTCAAGGAACTGAAGAGGGCGGGAGTGAAAGAAGTTCTGGCTGATACGCTTAATCCATATCCAACTGTGGCGCGGCGTCTGAAAAAGGTATACCGCGGACATTTTCCTGAAGCTTTGGCGGACCTGGAACTGTGCTGTGCCGAACCTGAATTTTACCGTCGCAAAATAGAAAAGATGCTTGCCGGGATTTCTGTGCGGTTCGGCTGCCGGTTGTCGCTGGTATAGCAGGTTAGATGATTTTCCTGCTGATTACGTTCATTTCTTCCATTCTATCGCAGTTTTCCCAGCCGTCGGCCATGAAGCTGTTTAAAGTTCACGTTCCAGGGGAGCAGTTGCAGATGGGGATGGCCATGTTCCAAACATTAATGGCTGTTTTTATGATCATCGGGCCTCTTCTGGGAACCTTTGTTTACCAGAGATTTGGTATTTATTTTGCGATAGGTGTGATGGGGGTTCCAACAAATCTGACGGTGACGCTGTCTTTTCAGTTCCTCAGCGGATTGTTTTTCCCCTGTATCCACACCGGTATAAATACGTTAATCCTGCAGGCTTCTAAAGAAGAGTTCGTGGGACGGGTTAACGGGGTGCTGAACCCGCTGTTCATGGGGGCTATGGTAATTACTATGAGCCTGGCGGGCTGGCTTAAGATACAGGTTTCACTGGTAGCCATGTACGGGGTGTCCGCAGTATTGTTTTTTATTGGTATGCTGCTGATCATGCCGATTTTCAGCTTTAACTCTGCCCGGACACAACAAAGCCAGCCGTTGGGTTAACAGCTGGTTTTTTGGTAAACAGCTCGCCGGGTATAGGCATGGTTATTTTGCCATCGTTTTTTTCATCCAGTCCACCAGGCTCAGGCCGTGTTTCTCCCGTATCGTTTCCACTTCTTCCATCCCCATGATCCGCCCTTCACTTAAAGATATGACCAGATCAAGCACCGGTTCCACTTCGGACACTTCATGGGTTGACATGAATATGGTCTGCTCCTGCAGATTCATGTAGGAAATCATGGATCTGATAATAGAGTCCCGCACCAGGGGGTCCAGCCCGGCCAGGGGTTCATCCATCAGGATCAGCGGCGCCCGGCGTGACAGGGCCAGCAGGATTTTTAACCTGCCGCAGTTGCCCTTGGAGAGGTGCTTAACTTTTTTATTCGGTTCCAACTCCATGAAGCTGAGGATTTCACGTGCTTTTTCCATGTCAAAATCCGCGAAGAGACCGGCGTTAAACTTTATGGTTTCCTGCACGGTAAGGAAAGGATAAAGCACATCCGATTCTGAAAGGTAAGCCACATCTTCGGCTGCGCGCCGGTTGACGGTTTTTTCGCGAACTGTCACAGAGCCCTGGCTGGGGTGGGCCAGGCCGGCCGCCAGTTTTAAAATAGTGGATTTGCCGCTGCCGTTCGGTCCCACCAGAGCGGCTATTTTCCCCTGCGGCAGGTCGAAGCTCACGTTATTTAAGGCCACCTGGCCTAAATAATTTTTAGTCACATTCTCAAATCTTACAATATGGCCGGTCATTTTAAACACCTCTTCCGCCTTTATTGTTGAACAGACCTTTGCGAACACCTTCCATGATTTCGTCCGGGCTGAAGCCTGTTTCCTCCATGTCCGCGATAAAGCCGCTGATCTGCTCGCTTTTCAAATCTTCCCGCAGCTGTTTCAGCCTTAATTCATTTTCAGTTATATAAGAGCCCAGGCCGCGCCTGGTCTCGGCGATTTCCCGGCGCTCCAGTTCCGTGTATACCCTTTGCACGGTATTGGGGTTGACCCCTGATTGTAAGGCCATTTCCCTTACTGACGGCAATTTGTCCCCGGCTTTAAGGTCACCCCGTACCACCTGACGGCAGATACGCTGCAGAATCTGCAGGTAGATAGGCTGGGTTGTGTTAAATGGTTGACTCATATCGCTACACCTCTACCTTGTGGTCTATCAGCCAGGCCGACAGGGCGAACAAAGCCGCCGTCAGAAGAAAGTAGAAAAGTATTTCACCGGCATAGAACTGACCCAGGTACATATGCGCGTCAAAATTGGCGGATATGTGTGTTCTGAAATCCCCGGATATTTTAGGAAGACTCAGCAGCCGGATATTTAAAGGCCCCCAATGGGTAATCAATTTATAAAATCCGGTTTCATGGAGCTTACCCAAGCCAACTGTTGCCACAGCGAAAGTTACGATGCCGGCCAGCCAGCGGAACCTGCCTAAAATGTTTCCGGCCAGGGCAGTTGTCACTGAGACCAGAGTGGCCCAGGCCCCGATGTAAATACTGGCGGCGAAGGTGAAAACAGCGGCGTAAAAACCGACCTCCATTATAAAGGGAAGCAGGGATGAAAGGGTCACGCCGCCCAG
>JBAZQW010000029.1:0-14405 GCA_041645005.1 Desulfotomaculaceae bacterium
CTCTTTGGGGCTTGGCATTCTTATCTCGAACATCGCCAAAACGCAGATGCAAGCTTTCCAGATGTCCTTCTTCGTTCTGCTGCCCAGCATCTTGTTATCAGGCTTTCTGTTTCCCAGGGAAGCCATGCCGCGCGTTATTCAGTACCTGGGCAACCTGATCCCCCTGACTTATTACCTGACCATTATCCGGGGGATTGTTTTGAAGGGCATCGGTTTTCAGTATCTTATTTCCCAGGTCGCGGCGCTGCTGGTCTTCTCGGTCGTGCTGATAACTCTGAGCATAATTAAATTTAAAAAGAAAATTGCCTAGGCTGTTTAAACGCCAACCGCAAGCACGAAGCATGGTAGGCGTAAAGATCAGGCCTTTGGTTTAAATAAAGCATAGAGCGCAGGTGATTGGTTAATGGACTACAGGGAAAGAATCATCACGGCATATAGAGAGCAGGCCGCCGGGCGCGGGTTCTCCAGAGTAACCATGGACGATCTGGTCGCCGCCACCGGCATCAGTAAGAGGACCATTTACCGTTATTTCAGGAGTAAAGAAGAGATAGTCAGTGCGGTGCTTGATGATTTTATCGCAGGCATAGCGCAGAAGATAAAGACAGCTTCTGACTCAGCCGACAACCCTCTGGATAAAATAATTAATATCATTAATGAGCTTACCAGGAACATTAAAGTTATTGAGCCGCAGTTCTTATACGATTTGCAGAAATACTATCCCCACCTCTGGGAAAAAATCGAACGTTTTCGCTCTGAAAGAATTCAGCAGGTGTTCGAAGCCCTCCTTACCGGCAGTGAGCAGGACTGCTTCCGCCAGGTACACCCCAAAATTTTTACCACAGCGCTGCTGGCAAGCATCAGATCTGTCATTAACCCGACTTTTATCGTGGAAAATCAGCTTCTTATGGAGGAAGCGATCCAGTCCCTGTTCAACATTTTTTTATACGGCGTGGTTGAGACAAAGCATTGAAATAATCTGGTAAACAAAGGGATTATTGCTGGTTCTATAGAAATACTAAACTATGGCAATATAACCGTTCGGCAACCCTGATATCCGGGAGGTATCTGTTAAAAGTGAGTTTCTTTATTGGCCTGGCCGCAGGCTTTTTCGGTGGACTTTTTGGACTCGGCGGCGGTGTGATCATGATCCCCCTGATGGTCGGCCTTCTGAAAATCGGACAGCATAAGGCCCACGGCACAAGCCTGGTGGCGCTGATTTTCACAGGTATAGCGGGAACTATCACTTATGCCTTTAAGGGTTCGGTGGATATAATGGCGTCTGCGCTTTTAGCGTCAACCGCCATATTTACGGCCAGGGCGGGAGCTCACTTTGCCCATGCCCTGCCGGAATGGAAGCTGAAGAGGTACTTTGGCGGGTTTATGATCCTGGTCACCCTGCTGCTGCTCCTGAAACCTTACCTGACCAGTATTGACGGGCCCATTTTAGGATGGGCAAAAATAGTGATTCTCCTGCTGACCGGCGTCTTTACCGGCTTTCTCTCCGGCATGATGGGGGTTGGCGGGGGTACCATAATGGTTCCGTCAATGGTGCTGCTGGCAGGGATCACCCAGCATACCGCGCAGGGAAGTTCACTTCTGGCTATGATCCCCGCCGGGGGAGTAGGGGCTTACACTCACTGGCGTCTTGGCAATGTCAATGCCGGCATCCTGACGGGACTTATCCCCGGTATTCTTATAGGCACGTACATGGGAGGAAGTTTCGCCTATATTCTCTCTGAGAGTGCCCTGCGTCTTTTATTCGCCGCCATGCTGATCTGGACCGGGACGGGATATTTAAGGACACCCGTGCCCCAGGTTGAAGAGGGCTAAGGGAAGCATGGGAAGCATGGGGACGGTTCTTTTGCTTCCTCTTGAGGAAGCAAAAGAACCGTCCCCATGCTTCCCTTTTGGAGGGTAAAATGCAAGAGAAGAATTGGTATTCCCTGAACACTCACGAATTGTACCAGGAACTTTCAGTCAACCCTGAGTTGGGACTGGATGCCGCAGATGCCGACGGCCGTTTAAGGGATTACGGTCCCAATGCTCTTCAAGAAAAGCCTCCCCGCAGTCTTTTTTCCATTTTCATCGAACAAATGAAAGAGATTTTGGTGCTGATACTGCTTGTCGCTGCCGTCATTTCGGGCATACTTGGCGAGTGGGAGGATGCCATTGTTATCCTCATTATTGTGATTCTCAACGCGGTAATTGGAATATTCCAGGAGAACAAGGCCGAAAACGCCCTTAAAGCGTTAAAAGATATGACCAAGCCCTCGGCCAAGGTGGTGAGGGGTGGCAAGGTTCTGAAAACCAGCGCGGAGAAAGTGGTCCCAGGTGATGTGATCTTGCTGGACGCGGGTGATTCAGTCCCGGCTGACGCCAGGCTGATCGAGGCGGCTTCCCTGCGTTCCAATGAGTCGGCGCTGACTGGGGAGTCAGTTCCGGTGGAAAAAGATCCGCGCGAAATAAAGGGCGATCAAGTTTCAATCGGTGACCGTAAAAACATGCTTTTCATGGGTACCACCATAACCGGCGGCCGTGGCAGAGCCATTGTAGTGGAGACGGGGATGAAAACCCAGTTAGGCCAGATAGCCCGCTTGCTGGACGAAGCGGTGCAGGAAGCCACTCCACTGCAGCAGCGGTTGGACAAGTTGGGGAAAATACTTGGAGCAGCCGCTGGCATCATTGTTGTGCTCGTATTTCTGATTGGGCTGTGGCGTGGGGAAAACTTACTGGAAATGTTTATGATTGCTATAAGTCTCGCTGTGGCAGCGGTTCCCGAGGGGTTGCCCGCGGTTGTGACCATCGTGCTGGCCCTCGGTGTGACCAGGATGAGCCGTCAGAAGGCCATTATCAGAAAGCTGCCGGCGGTTGAGACACTGGGTACGGCAACAGTAATTTGCTCGGATAAAACAGGTACTCTTACCAAGAATGAAATGACTGTCACCCGTGTTTTCACTGCAGACCAGCTGTTTAAAATAACTGGGACCGGCTATATTCCTGAGGGAAAATTTATAGACCGGGATGGCAGCGAGATTTCGCCTCTGGACGACCAGACTCTTGAATTGATTCTTGTGGGCGGGCTGTTAAACAGTGACGCTCATTTAGAAGAGACAGAGAAAGGGTACCGTGTGATCGGGGATCCTACCGAGGGAGCGCTTGTGATTGTAGCGGCTAAAGCGGGTTTGTCAAGAGAGGCGGTTTTTGAAAAATACCCCCGTTTGGCTGAAATCCCCTTCGATTCAGACCGCAAGATGATGACCACCTTCCACCATATGAGTGGATTTGTCCGTTCCTTTACCAAAGGGGCGCCGGATGTGCTTCTGGAGCGCTGCAGCGGTGTCCTGACCCAGGGGGGAAGGGAAACAACTGAGCTAAGTGAAGAAACCCGCAGGGACCTTCTGAACACAAATTCTCAATTGGCGTCACAGGGACAGCGTGTATTAGCCCTGGCCACCCGCCAGTGGCCGGAAGTGCCGGCAGGCCTCTCGTCGGAAACAGCGGAGCGTGATTTGAACTTTGTAGGTTTCTTTGCTATACAGGATCCACCCCGTCCTGAAGCCAAAGAGGCGGTGTCGGTGTGCCACGGGGCCGGTATCCGTACGGTTATGATCACCGGTGACCACCAGGAGACTGCTATAGCCATCGCCAGGGAATTGGGTATATTGCAGCCTGGCGATGACAGCCTGACGGGCGGCCAACTGGAACAGATGGACGAGGAAGAATTGAAAAAAGTAGTAAACAGTGTCACTGTTTACTCCAGGGTATCTCCCGAACATAAATTACGAATTGTCGAAGCATTGAAGTATCACGGCCATGTTGTGGCCATGACTGGTGACGGTGTTAATGACGCACCTGCTCTTAAACGGGCTGACATTGGGGCAGCCATGGGGATCAGTGGAACCGAGGTGGCCAAGGAGGCCTCGGACATGGTCCTGCAGGACGATAATTTTACCACCATTGTTAAGGCGGTTGAAGAAGGGCGGACCATCTATAATAATATTCGAAGCTCCATCCAGTACTTGCTTTCCTGCAATACCGGAGAAATTGTAGCCATCTTTTCAGCCTTGCTGCTTGGTTTGGGGAGTCCCCTGAATCCCATTCAGATACTGTGGCTGAACCTGGTTACCGACGGGCCGCCCGCACTGGCCCTCGGGCTTGAACCTCCCCAAAAAGGAATTATGACGATACCGCCCCGCAAGCCCAAAGAGAGCCTGTTTTCGGGGGGAGTGGGCAGCAGAATACTATGGCAGGGGCTGATGATCGGACTCCTGTCCCTGGCCGCATACTGGCTGGCTCTTAGCTGGGGCCGGACCATGGAAGAAGCGCACACCATGACCTTTATTACTTTGGCCATGTCTCAAATTGTGCATTCATTTAACGTCAGGAGTACGGACAAGTCCCTCTTTACCATAGGGTTCGCTACTAACAGAAGCTTGATATATGCCTTTATAGCATCAGCCGCGGCATTGTTGATAGTAGTATTCATTCCATTCCTGAGAGGAATTTTTGAGACCGTCATGCTGCGGCCATCCGACTGGGTGGTTGTGCTCAGTTTAAGTCTAATTCCTCTGGTGTTGGTTGAAATAAGCAAACTGGTAAAGCGAAAGTAGAAACGACAAGTACACTCTGGGAAATGATAGGCTGTTTCAACCGCCGCTCTGGATGTGCTTTTCACTGCTCAAATCTCCAATCGCTTAAAATTACAGGGTATTAAATATTCCATACTTTCTTAATTGTAACCTTCTACAGTAAGAATTTCCATAGCCTGTGTTTTTTCTTTAACACAATTTGCCTGATGGTTTTACATGATAAGTATAATTCTGGCAGGCTTTTACGAAAGATGGGCATACTATCCTTGAGGGTGAAAAGGTAAAAGTCGTTGAACGGCGGGGTTTGACTCTTATTGTGGAATCCCCAAAAAAATAAGCAAGGAGGGAAAAGATGCTTTTTTACAACCTGTTTTCCTGGATCTTTATAGCTGTCCTGGTTTTTTGGATACTGTCTTCCTCCATTAAAGTCTTGCCTGAATATGAAAGGGCTGTTTTATTCAGGCTGGGAAGGCTTATAAATGTACGGGGGCCAGGGCTGATCCTGATTATCCCGATTATTGATCGGATTGTCAGGATTTCCTTGCGTGTAATAGTTTTCGATGTGCCGCCCCAGGAAGTTATTACTAAAGACAACGTAACCTGTAAACTCAACGCGGTCCTTTTCTACAGAGTGGTTGAAGCGGACAAGTCTGTGGTTAACGTCGAAAACTACCATGAGGCCACCAATCAGCTGGCTCAGACCACTATTAGAAGCGTGGCCGGCACAGCCGACCTGGATGAAATCCTTTCCCAGAGGGAGAAGCTGAACCAGACCATTCAGAAGATAGTCGATGATGCCACCGATCCCTGGGGCATTAAAATTGTCGGCGTGGAAATAAAAGACGTGGTACTGCCGACAGAGATGACGAGGGCGATCGCCAGGCAAGCGGAGGCCGAGAGAGGCAGAAGGGCGGCAATCATCCAGGCTGAAGGTGAGCGCCAGGCAGCCGAACAACTAGCCCAGGCATCCGAGGTCCTGACCGCTACCAAAGGCGGATTAACTTTAAGAATGCTTCGCTCACTGTCGGAAGTCGCCTATGCGCCAAACACGACCATTCTTTTCCCACTGCCCATGGAACTCAGAAAGCTGCTGCCAGGTCCGGATTAATTCAAATAAATAACGGTCAGATTTTTTAAGTTGTTTTTCATTTAAGTATGTTAACATATGACTAACCGGTGCACCGGATCATATAAACATTTTAAAGAGAAAGGGGTGGCTGGTTTGAAATCCAGCAAATGGCGCGTAGCCGGTATCCTTCTGGTAGTTGTTATCCTGACCGGGGTGGTGGCCGGAGCGGCTTTCGCGGGCTCAACAAAGGCTGACCAATCGAAAGGCGGCGCTTTATACGACAGTTTTGTATCCAAGCTTGCGGCAAACCTTGGCCTGGAGCAGGATAAGGTATCAGCGGCGCTGGATGCCACCAAAAAGCAGGTGCTTGATGAAGCTGTACAGCAAGGCAAGCTTACCCAGGAGCGGGCAGATAAAATTGCCGCCGATAAAGGTATAGGCCTGCGTGGGTTTGGCTTCAAGCAAGGCAAGGAACGCATGTTCAATGATCGTGTTTTTAAAATTGACGGGTTTGCCATCATCCTGGGTATGACCAATGAGCAGCTTAAGGCTGAATTTAAGTCGGGCAAAAAAATTGAGCAAATCGTTACAGAGCATGGTATGACCATGGATCAATTTAATCAAAAAATGTTGGAGTTTAAGAAAGAAGCAATAGCCAAGTCAGTTGCCGATGGCAAGATAACCCAGGAGCAGGCAGATAAAATGCTGCAAAAGTTAGACTAAAATGACCACGTCCAGGGAAATTGATAAAGGCACTTTAGCCCAGCTAAAGTGCCTTTAAACGCTGGCTTTAATTCCTGCCGGCCAGGATGCGGATGTCTTCGATGCGCACATGCAGGCCGCAGCTTTTTTCAAGAACCATATTGAGCAGTCCGGTGTGGTTCAATGACATCATACAAAAACTGGGTAGAAAGGTCACCCGGCAACCAAAGGCAGGTTCTTCGAGGATATGTTTGGCAATCCCTTCAAAGCCGATCATATGATAAGCCGTTACGTCCTTTATCTCACCTGTACGGGAATATTTTGGACCGACCACCCAGGTGTAAAGCAGCCCGGTGAGTTGCTCCACTTTAATTACCCGGAGAACGTGGGGGATGGGGCACCCCGCGCCCATCGGCCTGCCCAGTACAATATCCCCCTTTTTTATTTCCATTTTTTCAACCAGATCGGGACGAAAAGGGAGAACTATTTTACGGGCAGATATTTCACCTGGTAATGGGCCCAGCACAAAATCGTAGGGATGGCCCAGAACATCCTTACCCGAATAGACAGCTTGATCCAGGTTGCTATGAACTGGTGAGGGCTGTTGTTTATTGTAATAAGGGCAGTCCGCAAAGGTTTTTTTACCCAAATCGATCATAAGCGTGAAGCTGGCGCAGCTTTTCTCACCGCATAAGCCACAGTTTTTCCCCGGTGGGCGCCAGGAACCCGGTTGGTGCATTTTACTCACCTCTGTACAGGTATTCGGCTGTCTGACCGTCCAGTTTCTGAATCACACCAAAGTGGTGTTTCCAGCCGATTTCTTTTTTCCCAACGCAAATCGTACAGGTGCCGAGCGGGGGATTCCCTTTTAACACCAGGGTTTCAGCGTCAATGTCATCAGAAGTTCTGATTAAATCATACAAACGGTGCAGAGACGTTCCCTGCAGCGCGTTGGTTTCCATAAGCACCACGCTTGAGTGTGTTTCTTTTATTTTTTGTACCAGAACTTCCCGTTCGGCCTGGCTTACCAGGTCTATCTTGGTTACTATGGCTATATCGGCCAGGGTAACCATGGACCCCATTTTCTCAGGAGCGTGTATGCCGGCGATTGAGCTCAGGACAATGATGCCCAGTCCCTGGTTTAAATAAGGAGAGCAGCGGAGGCAAAGGCCTGCGCTTTCTACAATAA
The DNA here is from genome assembly GCA_041645005.1 of Desulfotomaculaceae bacterium. GTDB lineage: Bacteria > Bacillota > Desulfotomaculia > Desulfotomaculales > Pelotomaculaceae > Pelotomaculum_B. The sequence goes on from JBAZQW010000029.1 coordinate 7,550, forward strand.
ACAGCTCAGCCTGGTGGCTTGCCGCCCATTCCACAGCATCCCCCAGGACCATTACCCCGGCATGGTCGGGACAGAGGTCGCCCGAGCAAAACTTCCTGGTAAGGATGCCAAACTCTTTATTTAATTCAACATCTTCAAAAGCTTTTACCACATCAATCTTAAAGAAGGCAATTTTCATTTCGCCCCGCATCTTTTTAACAATCTGTTTAACTAATGAGGTCTTGCCGGATGATGGAGGTCCCGCTATAATGAGAAGCTTCAAATGCTTTACACCACCTAATTTATTTTCAGGCAAAGCTTACCGCAAATAATTCCTTGGTAATCTTTTTTCCCGCTCTTAACTTCTCCCTGATAATGCTTACCTTTTTATCAAGCTCCAAAAGGTTATTAGCGGCTATTACCTCCTGGTTGCTGCGAAAAATCACTTTTCTTACCGCGCCGTTGCGCATGATGATTCTCTTTTTAGTGAGCAGGGCAATCACAGGGTCGTGCGTGACAAAAATGATTATTTTACCTGTGTTTTGAATAATTCTAACGACCTCCTGTTTGAAAATGCCCGCGTTTTCTATTTCATCCAGTAGAATTATCGGGGAGGCGCCGATTAAAATCGCGTCTGCCACCAACAGGGAGCGGGTTTGCCCTCCGGAAAGAACGGTCACCTTAGAGGCACGTGCGATTTTTTCTCCTGTAAACTTGTTAGCTAACTCTATGGTATCTTCAACAACCCCATTGTCTTTAATCCCGCGGGCACGCGCGTGGATCTGCAGGAATTCCTCAGTGGACAAATCAGCGAAGCATTTGGTGTTTTGCGTGATCATAGCGATAGGTTTGAGACAGGGATTGCTCCTGACTTCATTATCAGGCACCAACCCGTTGATCAGCACCCTTCGTTTTGTGGCGGTATCTTCCTGGGCTAAAAGTTCGATATCGGTGATAAAAGCGGTCTTGCCACTGCCAGTGGGGCCGACAATGGACACAGTTTCTCCGGCGGATAAGGTAATATCAGAAAAATTTTCCCTGATACCTGCTTTATCCAGACCTGGTAAAATAGTTATTTCTTTTATCAAATTAATTCCCCCTAGTTTACTTACTTCTGTAAAATATGTTTTTTTTAAACATATGTCTACCTGGCAGCTGGATATTTAGGCATCCAATTTATGCTAGCGAGTTCAGCAAATAAATTAAGGCTGTGACGGTTTCATATGCCCGTAACAGCCTTGCGCTAAAAATGCGTTTACTTTAGGTTATTACAATTTGATTAAAGATACGTCCGCTTCCTTAAGGATTTCAGAGGCTATTTTATCCAGTTCGCCGCCGCTGTAGTAAACCCTGCTGATACCCGCGTTCACCATTAACTTTACACAGATCGGGCACGGCGGGTGGTTGACATAAAGATAACCTCCGTTGACACTATGCCCGTGCTTGGCAGCCTGGATCAGGCAGTTCATCTCCGCATGGACAGCCCTGCATAAGCCCGGCCGCTCTTCCGGCCTGACATCCTCTTTTTCTTTCATGCACCCTGTGGCGGCGCAGTGTTTGAGCTTGGAAGGCGCGCCGTTATAACCCGTGGCAATTATGTGATTGTTTAAAACTAATACCGCGCCGGTTTTATCCTTCAGGCAGGTACTCCTTTTAGATGCCACCAGGGCATGTTCCATAAAGATTTCGTGCCATGAAGGTCTTTTTTCCTTCAATTATATTACCACCTTTATGTGATGAGTTTTTTTGCCGCACCCTGATTTATCCTCGGAGTTTCCTGAACCTGTTTGGGCCGGTTTAAATTCTTTCCAATACGTTTTTCCATTCGTCTTGTTCCAAAAAGCTTCCTTCTACGTTGGATTCCATCTCCTGGAACATTTTATAAGGTACGGTGAAAGACAGTATGTTTTTATCCACTTGTTTTCTAGCGGAAATGTCGACCAGACCAATGATCGCCCTTGGGTTTACCGCCTCTTCTTCCCTGTAAGGAAGAATGCCCACTGAGTGACAACCCGCGCCAAAAGGCACGACAACATTTTCATTGGTGGAGCGGGCATAGTTGGCCAGAACCGTAAGGGCGGAAAGCTGGTCGGGATTGGCGAGGAAGACGACAATTTTTGGTGTTTCGCCTGCCTGCAGCTTTTCCAGAGGTTTAAAGACGATGTATTCGGTGGGAACATTCACCATCGGGAGGGCATCAACAAACTTTTTCGCCAGTTCCGGATTTTTCACATACCTTTCTCCGTGTTCAACAGCCGGCATGTTTCTTACCACGTTTTTGCCAATATCTGTTTTGCAAAACTCCTTGTTTCCGGTGGATAAGAAATATTCTATACCTGCCGGGAAATTAAGGTAGGTGTTGCCAAAGCCCAAGCCGGCGCCCCCGCCCAGGCACCCGTACGTATTTCTGTCAAATACCGCTGTTCTTCCTTTGGCTGCCGCGTTCAGCATGGATACCACACAGCCCCATCTTCCCTCTTTAAACTGGAGGGCCTGCTCCGGCTTTTCATTGGTTAGTACTACCGCCACAGGAGAATACTTCATCCCGATTGCTTTGGCTATTTTGCTTTCCACAGAAAACACCCCTTGCAAAATAAAGTTTTCATGGTTTTGTCCCGTTTTTAACTGTTAATTACAGGTATTAATCCGGCATTATATTTCTTTCCCCAAAGGGGCAAGAAATCCTTCAAAAAGATTCCCTAATATAATCTGAGTCCCAAACATTCAGGCAGCAACCTGAATAAAATGGGCTGAAAGGAGTGAAGGAACATGTCAAACAAAGAAGTTACGGCTGTCATAACTGAGAATAAAATCAAGAATGAATGCACTGATGTGAGTTATCCTCAGGTTGCGGGATTGAAGAGTGAAAATGTTCAAACTAAGCTTAATCTGTTCATAAGCAAGCAAGTCCTTGACCTTATTCCCAAAGAAGGCTGCCAGGTATATGAGACAATTAAGGGAACTTACGAGGTTAAACTTAATAGAAATGGTATCTTAAGCCTGAAATTTAATGTTTATACTTTTAAAAAACATGCGGCTAATGGTTTGGATGTTCAAAAGTCAATAACCGTTAATTTAGAAACTGGTAAAATCTATCAGATTTATGATTTATTTAAGAGGAACAGCAACTATAGGGCGGTAATCACCAGGATGATCAAGGAGCAGATAAAAGAAAGGGATCTGCCTTTGATCAAGGAGTTTAAGGGTATTGGTGACAATGAAAGCTTTTATCTAACCAATAACGCGCTGGTCATCTATTTTCAAGAAATTGAATTCACCCCGCATTATGTTGGGATACCCGAATTCACCATACCATTTAACCAAATAAAAAACTTAATTAATGAAGAGGGTCCTATCGCCAGATTGTAACCCTCTTAAAATGGTAACATATGATAAATAAGGAAACTATACTGGCAGATTATGTATAGCTTGTGCCGGCTAATCACTGGGCGGCGAATGATATTAATTATTTAGCAGAAAAAGGTATAGTTGTAGGTGATGGTCAGGGCAATTTTGGGTTGGGCAAACCGCTGCTCCGGGAAGAAATGGCTGTGGTTCTGGCTAAGACCATCAGGCTTTTAGAAAAAAAATAACCATATCGAATATTAAAGCCCCGGCTCAAGAGAGCCGGGGCTTTTGGCGATATCTAACTCCACCATCATTTATGCGCTCATGCTGAAAATCTTCAATAAGCGCAGGTAATGATTGGCCTCCCTTAAGACATGATCGCCCAATAACGGCAAGATAATTGACCTGATTTTACACGCGAGAATACCCTCTGTGCCTTGCTTCTTAAAATCTCTTATGCCTACAGTCTCCCTAAGGCTTTCCCGGGTAACCTGGGGCAGCAGGTTGATCTGGGTGTGTGCCGCCAGGGCCTCCGCGGTAAGCGCATCAAATTCTCTGCCAAAATTATTAGCTGTTTGAAATAAGGCCTCTTCGGTAGGATCTAAAAGTCCCCTGATGAATTTCGCATGCTCAGCCATAATTCTATTCCAGAAAGATTCCTGTTCAACAGCGAATCTGATTATATCTACAACAACCCTGTTTTGTAATCTGGTGAGCAATTCCATAAATAATAGGGCTTCCCTGCGGATGTGGTCGATTAAAAGCGGGTAGTTGAGAGTAAACATCTTGCAAGACAAAACACTGTCCAGCACCAGGGTCTTAAAGCCGATTAAAGCCTGTAAAGCGGCTATGGCCCTTTGATTCAAACTGGCGACCTGCTGAACCAGCGTTTGCAGATTCAGCATTTGCACCCCCTGGGTCAGGGCAAGCTCAGCCACGGTAATACTAGTGTCAATTGGAATACCGGTGTAAAACTCGCTTGCCCTCTCAGCATTAAGTGTAAAACCGGTAACCACTTCTCCCGAGGCTGCCACATCCGGGCTGATAATTCCGCAGGCCAGAGATACAGTCTCTTTTAACAGGGCCTCGAACTGTTTCTTGAAATCATCCGCCTGCCTGGCTAAGTCTGCATTAACAGGAGTGAAGCCCCCTTCTAAAAAAAAGGAATGCTCTTTCATAATTCTCAAAAAGAACAGGTTTAAGTCCAGCGACTGCCTTACAAAATCTTCATTTGACAGCATCATATTTTCCCCTTTCATACAACCTGTGAGGTGGAATAACATACCATTCCTGTTATCAATCATATGATGCCATCGTAAAATAGGTGTTCGACAATACCTCAAAATATTTCTAAATTTCTGCCTGGTGAATGTTGACAGAATATTCTTTCTAGTGTATCATTAACTTACCCTCAGAAAAGGGTAAGCCTTAGTAAGGGGGTTGCCCCATAAGAATCGGTAATGGGAGGGGGTTGATGGCCTGCTGAAGCAAAATGTTTTATCTTTGCAGAGGGTATGTGTAGTAACCTGAATAACCGTAAGGTCGCTAGGTTTTTGGTCAGTTTCTGATATCCGGATGGATAAAAGGAAACCGGATAAAAACCTTAAAAGCAGAAACCCACTCCTCGCAAAGAAGACAGTTTAAATAAGCAGGAATTAACAGCCTGAGCGCAAACCGGTTAATCTGAAAGGACGGTAGTAATATCGGCCAAGACTATTCGGGGTAATAACTAAAAAGGAGGACGTACTATATTACAGTACACCTCGGAGAAAGGGTAGGCAGATTCCCTCAAGGAGTCAGAAGTCTACCTTTTCCCGTTTTGAGCGGCATAGGTCACGCCTGTTGTATTTACCAAACTTTCATACCCTATTGTAAACTTATTGAAACCAGTCTGATTAGTTAGATATACAAATTCTAATGGGATGTCGAAATCGAGATCTTTAGCCCTGTAAAAACTAACAATTTCTTTAATTACTAGAGCTTCTTGCAAATAATTCACCTCCTTTAGAAAAATTTTACCACTAAAGGAAGTCACAGGAAATAAAAACCTGGTTGACAATCGACAAGGTAAAGGGGTGGAGACATGACCTATGATCAGACAGCATGTTTTCTCGCGAACTACAATGCACAAATCATTTATGTTGTAGACCATTGTCTACTTTGACTTTAGGTTGCGGAACGTCATAAATCTCAGTATATGATTCTGCTTCATCCACTGACAGTGGCGGGGTTGGTATTAATCCGGTAGATTCAGTTGATGATACAACTATGTCTGAATCAAAAATTTTATCATTATCAGATTTTGGACGTATTTTTTTATTTTTTTCTTCCATTAATCTATTCCCCTTTCATTTAGAATTATTTTATCCAAATAAGCAGATAATATAAGTGTAAAAACCAAATTATACCATAGGGGGTACTTTAATTCAGTGTCCATTATCCGGGGTTCAGTTCACTTTTAGAAGGTCTGCTTTTACGCAAAATCCCATATTTACGCGGTTCAGTATCACCTGTCTATCAAAACACAGGGCTTCTATGGTGGGCTAATATCATCATATCAGATTTTATAAGAGATAAACCTTGACTGTTCCTCCTTGGTAAGCCACTTCATTGTATCCTTAAGCTTGTCAGTGGCCTGTACCTTCTGTATCTTAATCCTTGTCATTGGGTTATCCCTGATAAGCCCCTTGTCAGCAAGGTAGGCAAAGAAGGTCTTAAGGGAGGCAGCTAAAAGGCGTGAGTCCGCCGTGTTTCAGCACGGCTCTTCAAACACGTCGGACCCATCGTATATAAAGACAAAGGGCCAGGTTATGTACCTAGCCCTTAAAGCCTTGATTTTACTGTGGTGCCGAAGGGGGGAGTCGAACCCCCACGTCCTTGCGGACGGCGGATTTTGAGTCCGCTGCGTCTGCCAGTTCCGCCACTTCGGCAGTTAGTTTTATGGCACCATTTATTCTAACAGAAAGGATATGCTGAGTCAATATGAAAGCCCCGGCGGGTGTGGTTGGCCTGATAAACAATTTATTTTTAAAGCCCGGTGAAGATAAAAAAATTCAATAATGAATTTGTGTTTTATTCATAAATGTTTCTTGTATTTGATGAGTAAAATAGCTAGAATAAGCTTAACTTTGCTGCCACCTTATTAATTATATAAACGTTTTGGAGAGGAGGGTTAGATCTGTGAGGGAAAAAGTCGAGGAAGTGCTGGACAAGGTGCGGCCCTTTTTACAAAGAGACGGCGGTGATGTCGAGCTGGTTGATGTTGACGCTGATGGACTGGTCAAAGTGCGTTTGAAAGGCGCGTGCGGCGGGTGCCCCGGAGCAAAGATTACTCTAAAACAAGGCATCGAGAGGGTTCTTAAACAGGAGATTCCGGAAGTAAAGGAAGTAATTGCTGTTTAGTTTTTAAAGTAGAAATTAAAAAGCCCTTCATTTCTCACAGGCTGAGAGGTGAAGGGCTTTCTTTTTAAATCATTAAAATGAGTTCACTTATTTTTGAAAGCCAATAAAATATTTTTATATTAAGCTC
>JBAZQW010000030.1:0-14382 GCA_041645005.1 Desulfotomaculaceae bacterium
AGGCCAAAAGAAAGGAGCACAAAGCGGCCGGCCAGGCCCAGTTCCTTTTTAAAAGGCTCCGTCTCGACAAACGGCAGGTCGGGCACGCCATGTGGTATCATCACTATTTTCTCCGGGGGCACGTAGTATGTTTCCCTGAGGATCTCTATCGCTTTATTGCTCATAACTATTACCCGCTGGGAGCGTTGGATAACCTCGATGAGGGAGGTATAATAACCCAGGGTAGGTTGTTGCAGTACCGTGTGAATGGTCGTCACGACCGGTTTTTTCAGCTTTTCCAGCAACCGTGCGACATGGCGGCCCTCCGGGCCGCCAAACAGGCCAAATTCGTGCTGCAAGTTGACCACCTGTATATTAGTTGCATTAATGTGCCCGGCGGCTCTGGTATAGTCTGATACTTTATTTTTGTCAAAGACAAAATCGACCTCCGTGGGATACTCACCCGAGGGAAGTCCATCTACCGCTGTAATTTTCCCGGTTGATGCATACAGGTTTTGATAGGAAGTGAATAAATTATGCGTAAATGTAGCAATCCCACACTCTTTCGGTACATATGAACTGATAAAACACGGGTTTATTTCTTTTCGATGCAATAATTTTCCCCTCTCATTGTCGAAATTTTATATTTTTTATTAATACAAATGTTCAATTAGAATTATATACCGAATTAAGCGTTGGGACAACCGAATGCCGGTTTTGGCGGATCTGCGGCAAGGTGGTCAAGCCGCCGGATGGAGGAGCTTGTAGCTTACATGGGGCTCCTTGGCTTTTCCAGGCACATGGCGACAAGGTCACTGATGCGGGCCGTGCCGACGCACATGACTTTGTCCGCGCCACCCCAGTAAATCTTCACTGTGCCGTCTTCCTCCGGAACTGCACCACAGGTAAACACCACGTTGTGCACATAACCCGTAATCTCCCAGGGGTCTTCTGGCTGGAGAATCCAATCGTCAGACACACCCAGGATCCGCGACGGGTCGTGCAGGTCATGCAGGATCACGCCCAGCCTGTAAACAGCCCCGTCCATCGTATGAAAGACGCCGTGGTAGATGTTCAGCCAGCCGCTTTCCGTCCTGAAAGGCGTGGCGCCGGGGCCTATTTTCATTTCATCCCAGTGGTAGCTGACCGGCTTTACCAGGACCTTTGAGTCTCCCCAGTAAACAAGGTCTGATGAGTAGGAAATCCACATGGACCAGGGGCTTATTTCGGAGTGGGGACGGTCCAGCCGGACGTAACGCCCGCCGAATCTCTGCGGGAAGAGCGCTATGTTGCGCCGGTCCACCTGCGTGATCAGGGCAATCCGCTCGACGGAACCAAAGTCCCTGGTCCTGGCCAAACCGATTCTCACCCCGTGCCTGGAATAAGCGCTATAGGTGATCAGAAAATCCCCGTCAATCAGGCAGATGCGCGGGTCTTCAACGCCGTACTCCTCGTACTCGCTAAAAATCCCGTCCCGCGCCGGGACCATGAAAGGCTCAGGCCGTACTTTAAAGGAATAGCCGTCTGTGCTTTCAGCCAGACCCAGGATGGAGCGGCCGTTTAAAAGGTGCGAGCGAAAGAGCATCGTATAAAGGCCATTTGCTTTCACTACACCCGCGTTGTGAACCGTGGCCACGGGGTAGGGCACATCGTCCCTGGTCAGGATCGGATTCCCGGCGTAACGCTTGACAACCGGCTCCCTCTTTTTAGAGTTCACTACAAATCCTCCTGTATCTAATATTTTTGTCCGATAATTTTATGATAAACGCCCAGGTAATCATCCACCATGCGTTCTCTTGAGAATCTTTCCTCCACTATCGTTCTGCACTTCCGGCGGGATATCGCCTCCAGGCTGCGCACCGCCTCTGCCGCGGAATAAACGTCGCTTACCAGGTAACCGTTGGCCCCGTTTTCGATGATCTCCGGCATAGAGCCCCTGTTGTAAGCCACGACAGGCGTCCCGCAGGCGCCAGCCTCCACCACAGAGAGCCCGAAGGGCTCATTGAAATTGATCGGGTGGAGCAGCGCCTTCGCTCCGCCAAGCAGTTTATTTCTCATCTCCGGCCCCGCGACACCTGCATACCTTATCCTGGCACCGTCGAGATGGGGCTCGACCGCCGATCTGTAATAATCACTGTCCTGGATAACACCAGCCAGAATCAGCTTCATCCCGGTCTGCCTGGCAATTTGAATAGCCTCTGCGGCCCCCTTGTCATGGTGAATGCGACCAAAAAAAAGCAGGTAGTCCCCCGGCATCTCCTGAAAAGTAAAGTTTTCAAGGTCGATCCCGTGGTAGATCGTGGCGATGTAGTCAAGCTCCGGCGAGCGGTCGGCGTTGCTTATAGATACATAGTAAGTCTTTTGGTTGTATTTTCTGTATACAGGAAGGATCTTCGGTGATGAAAACCCGTGGATGGTAGTGAGCACCGGGGTGTCCGTCAGCCCTGAATAAGTGAGGGGCAGAAAATCAAAATTATTGTGGATTAAATCGAAATCCCCCGCTCTTTCAAACAGCTCGGATATGTGCAGACACTCCCAGACCTTTGGGTCAAGTGTCTTGTCCTCCTCATAAGGCGCCGGCGCGATGGCGTGGAGCTTAGCCTGTGTTACAGAGTCGGCTGTGGCGAAAAGAGTCACGTCAATACCCCTGATGGCAAGTCCTTCGGTCAGCAGCGACGCCACCCGCTCCCAGGGTCCGTACCCAACCGGTGGAGTCCTCCAGGCTATGGGAGAAAGCATGGCTATCTTCATTGCATACCTCCACCTGAATTATTTAAACCCATTTAACTTTCTACACAATAGATGTATTAATATAGCATACGATTGCTTCAATTCTACCCTGAATCTTATATTCACCCATGTTAGCCGGAACCATAATACTACTGCCTTTGATCAAGTGTATTAAACCATCCTCATATATTAGCTGTCCTTTTCCGTCAACTATATAAATTAGCACAAACACCTTTAATGACTCAAAAACATGCATATTCTCAACTATCCATTTTTCAACAGTAAAGTAATTACATGATATTAGTATTGTTTTCAAAAGATCGTTTTCCCGAACTACAGAAGGCTTAACTTGATCAGATCCCATATTAAAATCAATAACATCAATAGCTTTTTCTAGATGCAATTCCCTCTTATTGCCATCAAGTCCAATTCTATCATAATCATAAATCCGATAAGTTGTATCTGAGCTTTGCTGCACTTCCAGTAATAGAATCCCTTTTCCTAAAGCATGTACTACACCACTGGGAATAAAGAAAAACTCTCCTGCTTTAACAGGAACTCGTACTAACAATTCATCCCACCGATTTTCTCTTGCTAGTTCCGCAAATTCTCTCCTGTCTTTGGCACGATGACCGATTATTATCGCGGCATCAGGCGTCGAATCTATAATATACCAGCATTCTGTTTTACCACTTCCACCCTTCTCATTTATCATAGCATATTCATCACTGGGATGCACTTGAACAGATAAATCATCATTTGCATCCAGCAGCTTAACCAGGAGTGGAAATTTTTCTAAATGGAAATGGGAAAACCAGTCTGGGTGTGTTTTCATTACTTCACTTAAAAATTTTCCAGAAAGTTCCCCGTTCATGATTGGGCTTTTACCTTCAGGATAATCTGATACAATCCAGGCTTCCCCAATATGTCCTTTTGGGGTTTGGCAATTAAAAATTTGCTCTAATCTAGAACCGCCCCATATTCTTTCTTTAAATACTGGTTCAAAAATAAGAGGATATAGTTTCATATTTATTGCCTCTTTCAGTTGGCGTTTCAAAAAAGTTCTTAGATAAAGGGTTATTGTGTTAAATATTTACTCATGATAAGTAATTCTCCCAATCCTAGTATATACCTCCAGCCTGTATGGTATAATTGTATTTAATGGAAGGGGGGATTACTGTGCCTTTCGCAGTTATTATGGCAGGCGGCAGGGGAGAAAGGTTCTGGCCGCGGAGCAGAATGGCCAAGCCGAAGCAATTTTTAAACCTCATCGGCGAAAAGACAATGCTGCAGTTGACCGTAGAAAGGATCGAGGACCTGGTCGGAATATCGGACACCTATGTCGTGGCCGGTGCGGAATTTAGAGACATCATCCTGGAACAGGTCCCGCAACTGCCCGAAGAAAACATCATTATCGAGCCGTTTGGCCGGGACACGGCCGCGGCAATCGGGCTGGCCGCCCTGGTCCTGGGGCAGAAAAACCCCCGGGAGGTCATGATTGTTCTGCCGGCCGACCATTATATCGGCAACGTACGTAATTTTCAGGAAGTTTTGAAAAGCGCTGTAGTCACCGCTGGCCGTGGACAGCAAATATTCACCCTGGGCATCACCCCCCATAGCCCTGAAACAGGGTACGGCTACATTCACCGTGGTGAGTTGTTTGACACCTTCGCCGGAATACCGTCTTACCGGGCTGTCCGTTTCCTGGAAAAACCAGACCACAAACGCGCCCTGGAGTTCCTCTCCAGCGGTGAATACCTCTGGAACAGCGGCATGTTTGTCTGGCGTACCGACATAATCCGTGAAATGATAGAAAAACACATACCCCTGCTTGCCGCGGGGCTTAAGGAAATCGAAAACAGCCTGGGCACAGACCAGTACCAAAAAACGATTGAAAAAATATATTCGGAACTACCTAAGGTCTCTATAGATTATGGCATAATGGAAAAAGCCGGCGATGTTTTAGTCATTCCATGTGACTTCGGTTGGGATGATATCGGGAGTTGGACCGCTCTGGAAAGATACGCTGAAAAGGACGAGCGAGGCAACGTCTTGCTCGGCGAGGGGGTCTTGCTGGATACGGTCAATACCTATGTTACCTCCAAGAACAAGACTGTGGCGCTGTTGGGAGTCAAAGATCTGATTATTATTAACGACTATGACAGCCTGCTCATTTGCCATAAAAACCGGGCACAGGAGATAAAAAAGGTCGTGCAGGCATTGAATGATCAAGGGTTTGACAAGGTGCTTTGATCTGTACATATAAAAAGGAGGTTTGTAAATGACGGTAATAAACCCGCAAATTTTTCGCCAGTATGACATCCGCGGCGTTGCTGAAAGGGATTTGACCAACGAAACCGTGGAACTGCTTGGAAAAGCCTTTGGTACTTATGTTAAGGAATCCGGATCCAACAAGGTTTTAGTGGGCCGGGACAACCGGATGAGTTCGGCCCGGCTGCGGGACGCTATTATCAGCGGCCTGCTGGCAGTTGGCTGTGACGTCATCGACATAGGGCTGGTTGTCACCCCAATCCTTTACTACGCCAGGGTTCACTTAGGCATAGACGGGGGAGTTATGATAACAGGAAGCCACAACCCGCCGGACGAAAACGGCTTTAAACTCGCCCTTGGGGGCGGAACCATTTATGGTGATGAAATTCAAAAGCTGAAAGACATTATGATTGCGGGGAGTTTCACTTCAGGCACCGGACAGCTGGAAGAGCTTGATGTAGCGCCTCCCTACCTGGCGATGCTCAAAGAAAAAATACAGCTCGGCCCCCGCAAGTTGAAAGTCGTGGTGGACTGTGGCAATGGTACCGCATCGCTATTTGCACTGCAAGTTCTGGAAGCGTGGGGCTGCGAGGTCATTCCGCTGTACTGTGAGTCAGACGGATCATTTCCCAACCATCAACCTGACCCGGTCAAGACGGCAAACCTCAAGGAACTGAGAAAAACTGTAACAGAAAATGGCGCGGACCTGGGCATAGCCTTTGATGGTGACGCCGACAGGATCGGCGTGGTGGACGAGTCGGGGGGAATCATCTGGGGAGATATTCTGATGTGCTTGTACTGGCGGGAAATCATGGCCAAACACCCCGGCTCAATAGCAATAATCGAAGTCAAGTGCTCCCAGTCCCTGGTGGACGAGGTTGTCCGCCTGGGCGGCCAGCCGTTCTTTTACAAAACGGGACACTCGCTGATTAAGGCCAAAATGAAGGAAATCGGAGCGGTTTTTACCGGGGAGATGTCTGGTCATATGTTTTTTGCCGATGAATTTTTCGGCTTTGATGACGCCTTTTACGCTGCCGGCAGAGTTTTAAGAATTCTATCCAATTCAAGTGAACCGCTTTCCAAAATACTATCTGGAATACCCAAATACTATTCAACTGCTGAAACAAGGGTAAGCTGCCCGGATCAGGAAAAATTCAGTGTAGTGGAAGGTCTGGTTGATTATTTTAAGCGCGGCTATGATGTTATCGATGTTGACGGGGTAAGGGTGCTGTTTGAAGACGGCTGGGGGCTTGTCAGGGCGTCCAACACCCAGCCGGTGCTGGTTGCCCGGTGTGAAGCCAGAACCCCTGAAGGGTTGGCGAGGATTTGCGAAATAATGCGGGAAGCCCTGGACGGGTTCCCCGCGGTTGACAAGTTTGAGTGGGAGTATTAGTCCATTGCACCAATATAAAACCGAATGGTACTGATACCATTCGGTTTTGCTCTTTTTCTGTCCGAAATGTGTCTCCTTTCCACATGTCAGCCGACCCTTTAATCACTCTCTGACTAGTTCTCAGTGACTTTTGTATCCTGCGGCAAATCCGGTGTGACCCCTTTCCTATCCTTCCATATTATATAACAGATTAAGATTACTGGGGTGTAAGGATATGGAATATCAAAGTAAAGCGGCTGAAATAATATACGCTCTCAGCAGTAATATGGTTGCCCAGATTTACTGGCTCAAAAGCTGTCAGATCCTCAGCCCGGGCCACAGGGCGGACGGCGCCATTGCCAGATACCCGGACCAGGCCGGGGTGATGCCCTATTTCTCAAATTTCGCCGCCATGGCCATGATTGAAGAGCCTTCCTGCTTCCCTTTCGTGGAGCGCTACCTTGACTGGTACCTGCGCCACCTGGAAAGGAACGGCACCATCCGTGATTACAGTTACGATAGTGACCTGAATTTCAAGACTGCCAGGCCCGATTCCGAGGATGCCTACGCCGGAACCTTCCTCTCCCTTGCTTTTCATTACCATAAAAAGGCCGGACAGACAGGCTGGGTCAAAGCAAACCTGCCTGACTTAAAAAGAGTGGCCAGGGTGATCATAAATTTAATGGACCGTGACGGCCTTACTTTTGCCCTGGCCGGTTACAGGGTAAAATACTTGATGGATAACTGCGAGGCCTACAGGGGACTGGCGGACTTTGCCGAACTGCTGGCCTGCCTGGGTGACCGGGAAGTTTCGTATTTTAAGGCCATGGCGGAGGCCATAGCCACCGGGATTGAAAGGTTTCTCTGGAACCGGCTGAATTTCTGCTACTATCCCAGTAGAACAGGCTGGATCAGACCGGGAGTCAACTGGAAAAAATTTTACCCTGACGCAGCCTGCCAGGTATTTCCTGTGCTGTACGGTTTAATTGAACCGGGCCAGGAAAGAGGCGCCCGTCTTTATCAACTTTTTAACAATAACCAAACAAACTGGCTAACCATCAGGCCGCCTGACTATCCCTGGATGATCCTCGGCCTTTACGCCTGCCTGCACGGTGATTACAGCAAGGCTTACGAAAAGGTCCGTTACGCCCGGGAAGCATATATCGATACCAAGTCCGGCAACTGGTTCTGCGCTGAGGCCGCCTTCTTTATCTTCACCTGCGCCAGACTCTTGCAAGATCGGGATAAGTGGCTCTGATCGTTGTTCGATTGAAATCGAACCTACGGTTTCCATCGCGCTGCTGGTACCGCGTTAGCTATGTCTAATTGAACGGGACTTTCAGGGAAAAATATGTTAAGATTTAATATAGCTTTGGCAACTTAAAGGAGCAAAAATGGGATACACTGTTTATCTTGAAACCGCCGCCAGCCTGGCCAGGCAGGCGGGTGAAATAATCAGGGACAAGTTCGGTGGTAAGTTTGAGAGGGGCTACAAGTCCTGGCCCTCAGATCTGGTAACAGAGGTCGACCGTGCCTCTGAAACCCTGATTATTACCAGCCTGCGTCAGAAATTTCCCGGCCATGACATTATCGGTGAAGAAAGCTGCGGCACGGCGGCTATAGCACCGGGTGGTTACGCCTGGTGTATCGATCCACTGGATGGTACAACCAACTTTGTTTATGGCATACCATTTTGCAGTGTTTCAATAGGTCTTATTCTTAACGGAGAAGTTGTGGCCGGAGTGGTTTATGACCCTCTCCGTGACGAGTGTTTCAGCGCCGCCCGGGGTTGTGGGTGCTTTTTAAACGGTAAACCCGTACGGGTAGACGCAAAGCGAAAAATGCTGAGTGAAGCCCTGCTGGTTACCGGGTACCCTGAAAACAAATCTTACAGTGGGCGGTTGCTCGGGGTTGATTATCACAAAGTGGCCCAGAGTTGCTCAAATCTCAGGGCGCTTGGCTCCGCCGCCCTTGAACTGGCCTACATCGCCTGCGGCAGGTTGACCGGCTTTTGGGAAAACCCGCTCATGCCCTGGGATGTAGCGGCAGGGTCACTTCTGGTACAAGAAGCAGGCGGCAAGGTTACGGATATCGACGGAGGCAAACTCAGCCTGGAGCGGTACCTGTCCATCGCCGCGTCAAATGGGCTGATCCATGAAGAACTCCTGCAGGTATTATTGCAAAGAAGTTCAAGGAAAGAGTAAATTACCCAGGTTGTAGATAAAGTCATCCATACCGCTAACGCAGCACCATCAGGTGATGAAAATCGATGTAGGTGCGATTTCAATCGCACAAAAACTGCGCAGCAGTTTAAGGGCTTTCTGCTAATCCTTATATACTGCATATCTATTGGGTCATGTGCGAATGAATTCGCACCTACATTTAGCCGGGATGCAAGCAGTGATTTTTATTTTCAGGGTAGTCTGAGTAATTACCATACCCAAGGCAAAAAATCGTTATCCAGTCCCAGCATGACTGATAAACGGTTTTTTTGTTTTTTTGAACCTTTTAAAAATTTATGGACGCTAAAGAGAGCATAATAATGTTAGCACATTCACTCTTGCCTGAATTCTTATATAATGAAGATAAATATTTTAGCAAAAATTGGCGGTGGGTAAAATTCGCAACCAGAAAACATCTCCTGAAATGCCTGCGGCGATAATTGGCAATTCAAAAATGCTGGCCTGTCACAGGGCTAACGGGGAAATCTTCAGGCTTTTCTGGCCTCATATTGATTACGGCCAGCACCTCGGCCACTTTTGGCCGGGTATCCGGATAGCTTATCCTGAATGGCAGGGTTTCACCAAATGGTTTCACTTAAACATCTGGGAGTCCTCCCAGCGTTATCTGGAAGACACAAATGTTTTGGAAACCACGCTATCCAGCCTGACGCACCACCTGACCGCGGTTCAAAACGACTTTGTTTTACCGCATCATGATATCCTGGCCAGGTATTATGTGTTTAAAAACAAAGGGGAAAAGAGCGAAAAAATAAATTTCTTTGTGTACTGCGCCTTTGACATCGAGGAATCAGCCCTTTATGACGGCGCTTATGTCGATTTTTCCAACAACTCCCTGGTGTTTTTCCGGAGAAACATTTACCTGGCCCTGGCCGGGGCTGGCTATCCCCTGGCCGGTTACCAGTGCGGCAGGCGGGGTGCTCCCTCAGACCCGTACCAGGATGCTTCCAAGGGCTTTTTGTGGGGAACCCGTGACAATATCCTGCAGAGCGCGGCCAGCATGGCCTGGGATCTGGGCGATCTTCAGCCGGGCGAGTCAAAATCTTTTTCACTCTACCTGGCGGCAGGCCATGAAGAAAATCAGGTACGCTCACTTTTGGCCGAGGCTGCTTCAAAAACCGGCAGCCAGTGGCTTGAAAAAACAAAACAATACTGGCAGGGCTGGCTGGCGCCGGATGAGCAAAACGGAAAACCCGGAGATCCGGCCTTCAGGAGATCCCTCCTCACCATGAAATTGCTGTCAGATCAGGAAACCGGCGCCTCAATCGCAGCGCCTGAATTTGATCCCTGTTACCAGGCCAGCGGCGGGTACGGCTACTGCTGGCCGAGGGATTCCGTGTACATCACCGCTGCTCTGGACGAAGCGGGCTTCCATGACCTTGCCGGCCGGTTTTACAGCTTCGCCAGATCAATCCAGGACCCGGACGGAAGCTGGCAGCAGCGCTATTTTACAGACGGCGCGGTCGCTCCCGGCTGGGGCAAACAAATCGACCAGGTTGGCTCGGTATTATGGGGCTACCGGCATCATTACATGCTTACAGGAGATCCTGACTTTGCGGCTGACATTTGGGCCTCCCTGGAGGCGGGAGCGGCATATCTGGCCAACAGCATTGAGGAAAACGGGCTCCCTGCTCCCAGCTTCGATCCCTGGGAAGATGAACTATCCCAGGGCACTTACTCGGCCGCGGCGGTTTACGCCGGTTTACAAGCATCTTCGGAAATGGCCGCCCTGAGGAAGGAAAGAAACAAGGAAAAACTCTGGCGGGAAGCTTCAGAAACAGTCAGGGAAGCTATTTTAAAGCACCAGTGGTCAGATTCGCAAAACAGTTTTATGCGCGGGGTGAACCGCAGGACTTTTAAAGACGCTCATGATTATGCCTTGAGCCGGGGAGAAAAAGCTTTTACCGCCAAAGACCCTACCGGCCTTTATGAGACTCACTGGGTTGGCGAAGACGGGCGGGTTGATGCTGCCCTGCTGGGCCTGGCCTTTCCTTTCGCGGTGCTCGGGCCGTCGGATAAAAGGATGCGGGCGACAGCCCTGGCCATAGAAGAAAAACTGTGGGACCACAATG
Source organism: Desulfotomaculaceae bacterium (assembly GCA_041645005.1). Taxonomy (GTDB): domain Bacteria; phylum Bacillota; class Desulfotomaculia; order Desulfotomaculales; family Pelotomaculaceae; genus Pelotomaculum_B. Next base: position 10,665 of record JBAZQW010000030.1, read on the forward strand.
TCGGGGGCTTGCACCGTTACGAGGGGGACAGCTACCGGGGCGGCAACCCGTGGCTGATCACAACACTCTGGCTGGCCATCTATCACTGCATGAGCGGCAGTCGCGGCAGGGCTGAGGAACTTTACAACTGGTGCCTGGCGCAGGCCAACCAGCACCTGCTTCTGCCGGAACAGGCTGATAAAAACAATGGCGGGCCGGCCTGGGTGCTGCCCCTGAACTGGTCCCACGCCATGTTCGTACTTACTCATTTGGCACTCCACGGCAAACTAAGCATCATCCGCTAATCGGCAGGGGGACAGGTCATTAACTTATTTACTTTCAATACATAAAAATATAAACATGAGTAAATAAGTTAATGACCTGTCCCCCTTCATTAATTGAAGGAGTTAAAATGAGCACGGGTTATTTTGTCCAGAGCATAAAGAATCACTTTCCTTCGGCGGGAGCCTTAAAATCTATAATAATAAATCTCCTTTTGATCCTGGCCGGAACACTGTTAGTCGCGCTTAGTCTTAATACCATTTATATTCCGCACGGCCTCTTGGCGGGCGGCATTACGGGGCTGGCGCTGGTTCTCTTTTATTTATTCAAGATCCCGATTTTCTTGAGCATTATCCTTTTAAACATCCCGGTTTTCTGGTGGGGGGCCAGGGAAATAAACCGGAGTTTTTTATTTTACAGTTTGGCCGGGACAATCGCCCTAAGCGCTCAACTACCGGCGACACAAGGGTACCTGCCTATCCCCCAGATTGACTTGATCCTGGCGGCCATTTACGGCGGGGCTATAAGCGGCGCTGGTTTCGGGCTGGTATTCAGGGGCCAGGGCAGCACCGGCGGCACTGATATCGTGGCTGTTATTTTAAGAAAGAAAAAAAGTCTTGGCATCGGTGAGGTAGCCTTTTACTCAAACCTCCTGGTTATCACCATTTCCTTATTGTTTTTCCCCCTTAATACCGGGCTCTACACCATTATCTCGATGTTTGTAACCGGAAAAATCATTGATGTGGTAATTACAGGATTGAACACAAGCAAGTCGGTAATTATCGTATCCAATCAATCCTCTCAAATCGGCGGCAGAATTATTAATGAGCTGCACCGGGGAGTTACCTATTTTGCCGGCGCCGGCGGCTTTACCCAAAAAGAGAAAACAGTTGTTAACTGCGTGGTGCACAGGTTCGAGCTAGCCAGGCTGAAAAGCATAGTGACCGAAGTCGATCCCGATGCCTTTATGTATATCTCCGACGCCAGTGAGGTGCTGGGCAAGGGGTTTAGCAGGGGCAAGTAAAACCACCTTTTTCATTTGAAAAACTACTGTTTACGCTATATAATTACCTGGATAACGAAAAAACAAGATTTTTGCTGAATATAGTTCAAAGGTGCAGGAAAATGACGAAAAATGTTTTGATGAGCTTAAAACAAATCACCAAAACTTACATTATGGGTGAAGTTACCGTTGAAGCCTTAAAGGAAACCTCCCTGGACATATTCGCTGGTGAGCTGCTGGTTATTTTAGGGCCAAGCGGTTCCGGTAAAAGCACCCTGCTCAACATCATGGGCGGTATGGATCTGCCCACCAGCGGGGAAGTTTATTTCGGTAAAGAAAACCTGAGTAAGGCCAGTGAGGCGCGGCTCACCCATTACCGGCGCAACGCTGTGGGTTTTGTTTTTCAATTTTACAACCTGATTCCCGATTTAACCGCCGAGGAAAATGTGGATCTGGCGGCCAACCTGGTGGACAATCCCCTGCCCACGGCTGAAGTCCTGCAAGAGGTGGGTATGGAAACGCGCATTGACCACTTCCCCGCCCAGCTGAGCGGAGGCGAGCAGCAGCGTGTCTCTATCGCCCGGGCGGTGGTCAAAAACCCCCGGCTGCTACTGTGCGATGAGCCTACAGGTTCCCTGGACTCCCAGACCGGCAGGCTGATCCTCGCAATGCTGCTCCACGTCAACATGGAGCACGGGAGCACTGTGGTCATCGTCACCCACAACGCCGCCATTGGCGCTATGGCGCACCGGGTGCTGCGCATGAGCAGCGGCAGGATCGTTGAAATTATCGAGAACGAGACCCCGCTGCCGCCGGAAAGGATTGAGTGGTAATGAGCATCCTGGCCAAAAAATTATGGCGGACTATCAAAACCACCCGGGGACAGTTCCTGGCGGTAACAGCTGTAGTGATGGTGGGCATTATGCTCTATATATCCATGAGCACTTTGTCCTACAATATGATCCATTCGAAAGACTCGTTTTACCGGGAGTACAATTTTGCCGATTACTATTTCCATGTGATCAAGGCGCCCGAGGGAGTGTTCAGGCAGATTGAGTCGGTCCCCGGTGTAACCCAGGTCACCGGGCGCATCCAGAGCGATGTGCCAGTGATCAGGGCGGATGGTGGAAGGGCTACTGCCCGCCTGACCAGTTACCCCCTGCCCATGAATACGGAAGTAAACCGCCTGCATGTACTCTCCGGACGTCTTTTCGAAAAATATCCTGAAGGCAGCGGAGCGGAAGTGCTGCTGGATCCCCAGTATGCCACTACCAACCGCCTGTCCCCTGGTGATACGGTAACGATCGTGGCTGAGGGCAGGCAGGTTTCTTTAACCGTTGTCGGCACAGCCACAGCCCCTGAGTTCATATATCCAATGAAAGACGCAGCCAGCATAATCCCCGAGTATGGTAGTTTTGGCATTTTTATGGTGCCTCACAACCAGGCCCAGGAGATCCTGAACCTCTCCGGGCAGGTGAACCAGATAGTAATAAAGATTGCGCCAGGGGCTAATGAAAATATAATAGCTGACAGAGTCGAGGATATCCTGAAGCCCTACGGCAACCTAGCCAGCTACCCGCGCAAACAGCAGTTGAGTGATGCAGTCCTGGGGGGAGAGATGGACCAACTGCGGATCATGGCCCGGTTTCTGCCCTCCATCTTCCTGGGGATTGCTGCCCTGATTGAATTTGTGATGCTGGGCCGGATGGTCAAAGCCCAGCGCTCACAGATCGGGACTATGAAAGCCATGGGCTACAACAACCTGCAAATCATGTGGCACTACACCAGCTATGCTGTGCTGGTAGGCCTGCTAGGTGCTACGCTGGGTTCTTTAACAGGGGTTTTGCTGGCTTCGTTCCTTTCTGGAGTCTATGCCATGTTCTTCAACCTGCCAGAGGTGATCAGCAGTGTCAGCTCTCAGGCGTTGTTATACGGTTTTACCCTGAGTATCGGCGTGGGCGCCATCGCCGGCCTGATCGCATCTCGCGGGGTGCTGGCCATAATGCCCGCCGAGTCCATGCAGGCCGAGCCGCCCCGGGGGGCGGGCAAAATCATGCTTGAGAACTGGACCTGGCTGTGGCGCAGGCTGGGCACCACCTGGAAGATGGGCCTGCGGACCATCTTCCGCAACCGTTTCCGCACCGCGGTTACTATGCTGGGCGTGATTTTCGCCACCGGTATGATGGTAGTGTCGTTCTTCTACCAGGACACCGTAGACGTCATGATTAATGAATATTTCTCACAAAAATATGATTATTTTGTGCGCTTCACCGAACCGGTCAGGGAAAACGAACTGCTGTCCATTTCCCGTCTGGAAGGAGTAATAAAAGCTGAGCCTGTCTTTGAGGTGCCTGTAAAGATACGCTATGCAGGCCGCTCCCAGGACGAGATCCTGACAGGCCTGCACCCTGGCTCAAGTATGCAGGTAATGTCCAGCACCACCGGCAGCCCCCT
>JBAZQW010000077.1:0-9131 GCA_041645005.1 Desulfotomaculaceae bacterium
TCACTGCTACATTTGAATTCAAAAGAAAACTGGATACGGGAGACAGCAGGGATAAAGCGCTTAAAATAGGTGAGAACAGGGTTGTCTGGGCTGTCGGAAACTCAAACGATTTTACCAAATCGCACAGCAAAAAGGGATCCGGCAGTCTGATCCTGGAGTCAAACTGATATCCCTCTGGTTTCATTGCATATTTTGGCTTGATTTGCAGGCAGAGAGCGTGGTATAGTTATTTCGATACATATAGAAATATTGATACAGGTGAGCTATCATGGTTTGTAAAAACAAACAATTCCGGGAAGCTGTCAGAGTATATAAAGCTCTGGGGGAGCCGACCCGTCTTAGAATAGTCCAGCTTTTGCTGGAGCACAAAGAATTAAGTTGTGCGGATATTATAGAACGTCTTAACGTAACGGCGTGCTCAACCCTTTCACACCATGTCAGGCTGCTTACGGACTGCGGGCTGCTGGAGCTGAGAAAAGAGGGAACTTATCATATTTACCGCCTTCAGGTTGATATATTGAGATATTACGCGCCGGGGGTGGTTGAATAAGCAGCCTTTATTGAAAAGAACGGAAATAATTACGTTTATTACATCGATATTTCCGCAAAAATCAAAATAAGTTATAGGTAAACATGTTGTGAAGATGGCGGTTACCGTTAAAAGCAGGGGAACTGCCAGACCAGAGGATGTTCTGGCCATCCCGGATCATATACGCGTTGTCGCACTGTTTCCCGTCGGTTATCCAGACCAGAATCCCGCCCAGCGGCCGCGCAAAAGTATAGATCAGATAGCATGTTTTGAAAAATATGAGTAGCTGCACAAAATCATTGTTCTTCACCGAGTTTAAGAGAGGAGGGATAAAAATGCTTAAAAAAAGATACATGCTCCGGGCGGTAGCCCACTGCAAAGGCGGCTGTTAGCTTTGGTCCTGGGCAAGACCTAAAACGGCCCATCTTTAATATCTCCTTGAAAATTGACTATTGTCCTGTTGTTGAATAGATAAATTATTGATGAAGTTGAATCAGGGGTATTGACCACAATATATAGTTATCTGGTATAATCTTACCTATACATATTGTATAAATATTTTTTCTACGTATCTTGCTGAGAAAATGGTTGAAGGTGGTTATCATATGCGGCAGTTGACCCAGGCCGGTCAAAAAGTGTTTGACGCGCGTTACGCCCGGAAAGATGAAAACGGGAATATTAATGAAACCTTTGAAGAGGCGGTTATGCGCCTGGCCAGGACCGCCGCCGGCGCTGAAAAAGAGGACCAAAAAGCTTGGGAAGAAAAATTCAGCCATATTATAGGTGAGCTGTTGTTCATCCCCTCCACCCCCATCTGGGCCAACATGGGGAAAACAGACCGCCCCTGGCAGCCCGGAGCCTGTTTCGTGCTCGCGGTGGAGGATACGCTTGACTCCATGTATGACACCCTTAAAGACACGGCGCTGGTTTTTAAGTCCGGCGGCGGCGTCGGCTTTAATTTCTCGGCGATCAGACCCAGGGGAGATCTGGTAAGCACCACCAAGGGACAGGCATCCGGGGTGGTTGAATTGATCAGGCTATACGACGCCTCCGCCAACATGGTCAAGCAGGGTGGCGTAAGACGGGGCGCTATTATGGGCATATTGAACGTCGACCACCCGGAGATTATCGACTTTATTCAAGCCAAAACAGACGGTGGGCTTACAAATTTCAACCTTTCGGTGGGGGTGACAGACGCCTTCATCGAGGCTCTTGAAAAAGACTCGCCATGGCAGCTGGCTTTCAAGGGTAAGGTGCGCCGGGAAATACTGGCCCGCCAGCTGTGGGAGATGATTATTAAGGCGGCTCACAACTGCGGTGATCCGGGTGTGATCTTTCTGGACAGGCTGCAGGAAGGCAACCCTGTCCCGGAAAAATCTATCAACGCCACGAATCCATGTGTTACCGGTAGCACTTGGGTTATGACAGGCGAAGGGCCCCGTCAGGTTGAAGAACTACTGGGTTGTCAGTTTAATGTAATCGCCAATAGTGAGTCTTGCAAAACGGGTAGTGCCGGGTTTTTTAAGACCGGGGTAAAACAAGTAGTAAAAATGAACACTTTTGAAGGATATAACCTTAGGCTCACTGCTGACCATAAGGTTCTTCGGCTTGCCAGTAAAACCCGCTATTTAATGAAAAACGAATGGGTGCCTGTGGCAGATTTGACGCCCGGCGATAAAATTATTTTACATAATCACAGGTCTCTGGCAAGCTGGCCTGGTATGCTTACAGAAGGAGAGGGCTACTTGTTAGGTCTCCTGGTAGGGGATGGTGTCCTTAAGCGTGAAGCGGCAGTGTTAAGTGTCTGGGCTAAACAGCCGGCAGTGAACGATAATCTGCCCGGCGGCTGTTTCTCAGTGATGAGCAAGGCTTTGGATTACGCGAAGGAAATGCCCCACCGCCGTGACTTCGCCGGTTGGACCCCGGACAACGGGCGAGGCGAATATCGTTTAAAGCTAAGCTCTATAAGGGATTTAGCTAATAAGATGGGAATGTCTACAGGCAACAAAACCATCACTCGTGAAATAGAGAAGGCTTCTTCCGGTGGTTATTGTGGTTTTCTGCGTGGATTTTTTGATTCGGACGGCACTGTTATAGGAGATCAAAAAAAAGGTGTCAGCATTCGTTTAGCGCAGAGTGATTTGAGTATTCTATATGCCGTGCAACGTATGCTGTTGCGCCTGGGTATTGTCAGCACGGTTTACAAGAACAGGCGGCAAGCTTCAACAAAGCCTTTGCCAGATGGGAAAGGCGGTATGAAGGAGTATAATGTCAAAGCACAGCATGAGCTGGTAATCAGCAGGGATAATATCCTGATATTTGCTGAGAGAATTAGCTTTTTTGATTATGAGAAGGCTCAAAAGTTAAAATGTTTAATCGAAAAATACAAGCGGAAAGTGAATAGGGAAAGCTTTCTGGCAACCGTATCCTCCTTGGAAGAGGAAGGAAGCGAAGATGTGTACGATGTGTGCGTACCAGGCTTAAACGCTTTTGACGCCAACGGTTTCTGTGCCCATAACTGCGGCGAACAGCCGCTCAGCCCAGGTGAGTCCTGTCTTCTGGGTAGTGTAAACCTGGACAGGATGTCCACAACCGGAGGCGGGCTGGATAAACAACTGCTTGCAGAAACTGTCGCTATAGCGGTGCGTTTCCTGGACAACCTCATCGAAGTGGCTGATTATCCACTGCCTTCAATTGCTGAGGCGACCAGGGCGACAAGGAAGATCGGCCTTGGTTTTACGGGATTGGCAGATGCGCTGCTCAAAGCCGGGCTGGCTTACGACTCCGGCGAAGGCAGGGATCTCGCCGGAACAATCACCGGGCTGATGCGGCAGGCGGCACATTCTGCTTCAGCGAAGCTGGCTGAAGAAAAAGGGTGTTTTCCGCTCTGGGGTAAAAGCGTCTTTTACCCGGACCAAAAGCGCCGGAACGCTGCCTGTATTACCATTGCTCCGACAGGTTCGGTAACTACCATGGCCGGCTGTGAGGGTTACGGAGTCGAGCCGATATTTGCGGTGGCTTATACCAAGACCACCAATGTTGCTGGTGATCTCGAGGTGTTTTCGCCTTTATTCCTGGAGACCTGCAAAGACAACAACATCCCGGTGGAAACGCTTGCCGCTGTCGCTGAGAAAGGTTCCTGCCAGGGCATAGAGGGCATACCGGAGAAGATTGCCGTGATATTTAAGGGAGCGCGGGAGATCGCCCCCATAGATCATATTCTGATGCAGGCAACAGTCCAAAGATATGTGGACAATGCGGTGTCGAAGACGATAAATCTACCGGGGGATGCTTCCGTGGAAGACATCGGCGCCTGCTACCAGGCCGCTTATGATGCAGGCCTCAAGGGGGTCACAGTCTTCAGGGACGGCAGTAAGAAAGGCACGGTCACTGTAGGCAGGGAACCGGCCGGCACGCCAGCCGCGAAGCTGCGGCGCGGTGAGATTCTGCCGCGCCCGGTAAGCGCCCTGGGCATGACCCACCGGCTTGACACCGGCTGCGGCAAGATTTACCTGACGATCAACTATCTGCCTGACAACGGAGAAATACTGGAGACTTTTATCACCACTGGATCGGACGGCGGTTGTCTGGTGTACACTGAAGCTGCCTCCAGATTGATCAGCCTGGCTATCCGGGGCGGTATCTCTATTGAAAGAATAACCGAGCAGTTAGAAGGTACCCATTCATGTCCATCGTACATGCTGGCCAGGGGCAAAGGCAAAAAGGTTTCTCCAGGTAAGTCGTGTGCTTCAGCAATAGCCAAACAACTTAACCAGGTCAAGGCGGAGCTTGATCAGCGCTGCGGCGGCGGTTGCCCGGACAAAACAGACATAGAAAAAGGACAGATCTGCGAGGCTTGCGGTGAAGCGGCTCTGGCAAGAGCTGAAGGTTGTCTCATATGCAAAAATTGTGGCGCAGCCAGGTGCTAGTACCAGCCAGAACGTTGTTGAGCGGTTATGTGTTATATTATAGACAAACAAGGCCATCCACAGATACATTTTATGCTTTGAAGACAGGGGGAGAGCCGGATGAAGTTAGAGGATGTGACGGTTGACGGGCTGTACCGTTCCTTTGAAGAGGAGGGATACATCTGTGAAAAAAACCTGGTGGTGACTGTTTTTCTGGCTTTGAAGCTGGGCAAGCCCCTGCTGGTGGAAGGAGCGCCCGGTGTTGGCAAGACAGAAATTGGCAAGGTGCTGAGCCGGGTTTTTAAAGCAGAGTTGATTCGCCTGCAGTGTTACGAAGGTTTGGACGAAAACAAGGCTTTGTACGAGTGGAATTATCAAAAGCAGCTTTTAAAAATCCAGCTGCAGAAGGAAGGCATAGGCTCTGAAATGGCGGAGCGTGACCTTTTTAGCGCTGAATACCTGCTGGAAAGGCCTCTTCTAAAGGCGATCCGCACGGAGGAACCGGTGGTGCTGCTGATCGATGAAGTGGACAAGGTAGAAGAAGAATTTGAGGCATTTCTTTTTGAGCTGCTGTCGGATTTCCAGGTCTCTATTCCAGAACTGGGCACCCTTACCGCCAGGCAAATCCCGGTGGTGGTGTTGACCAGCAACAGGGAGCGGGATATTTCCGACGGCCTGAAGCGCCGCTGTGTCTACCTTTTCATTGATTATCCCTCGGTTGAGAAGGAAGTACGCATACTGGAGGTAAAAGCTCCAGAGGCGGGTGAAAAGCTGTCAAGGGAGGTGGCCCGGGCTGTTAACCTGATCAGGGCTAACGACGGGATCGGGAAAAAGCCTGCGATTTCCGAATCCATTGACTGGGCCAGGGCTCTGGTGGCTCTCGGAGCAGCATCTCTCAACCAGGAGTCAGTCAGACAGACGCTAAACATTGTTTTGAAGAATAAAGAGGATATTGACACTGTAATCAGGGAGGTTGGGGTAAAGGTACTCGCTGCCGGCGCCCAAAAAACATGATTAATGGTTTTCCTGATCAGGTCGACCTTTATTCCCCTAATACTGCTGAAGAGAGCCTGCACAAACTCTTGTATGGCCTGGTGAAGTTTATTAACATATTAAGGCGCCAGGGGACCCGGGTTAGTGTGTCGGAAACCAGGGACGCCCTTGACGCACTCTCCCAGGTGGACATACTGGACCGGGAACAGGTGAAGGTGGCGTTAAGCGCGACGCTGGTCAAGAATTATCATGACCGCAATACTTTCAATAAGGCATTTGACGATTTTTTCTCCACCTCCGAAATCAAGATGCAGGGGCCTGAACTCACCGGTGAAGGATATGCTGGTGAGGGAACCCGGCCTGAGCAGGCCGGAGATGGACCGGCGCCTGCAAATAAAGACGCTGAGCGGGACTGGGGCAAAGAGTTTCTTGATCATGCGCGTCAGGCGGTGGAACAGAATGAGAAGCTTTCCATCAAGCCAGGCTGGACCAAAAGGCAGAAAAAGCAATTCATTGAGACAATCAGCCGGATGCGTGGTGACAGCGGCAGTCCCGGTACGTCAGCGCCGTTAGCCAGGAAAGCTGAAAAATCCTTGGATCTGTGGCACGAAGAGGTAAAGAAACAGGTGGAGCAAAGCGGGGTGGCTTCCCCGCAGAACTTCAACTCGTCGATAAAGGAAAAGCTCAGTGATACTTATGCTTCTCTGGTATCCGGTCCTGGCGCCAGGAGTGACGATGAATCGATTCTATTCGCCGATATGAAAAAGATATCTGATAAGGACCTGCCCAGAGTAATACTTTTAATCAAAAAGCTTTCGCGCCGTCTGGCCACCCGTATTTCAAGGCGCTACTATAGAAAAAGAAGGAGAGGCAGGCTGGATATCCGGCGCACAATACGAAAAAATATCAGCTTTGGCGGGGCGTTGATCGATTTGAAGTACCAGTCCAAAAAGGAGCAAAAACCGCGCCTGGTTTTAATTTGCGATGTGTCGGGGTCTATGGCCCGTTACGCTGTTTTTGTAATCCAGTTTATTTATGGACTTTCCAGCGTTGTTAAAGGCATCGAGAGCTTTATCTTTTCGGAGGATCTTGAAAGAGTAACTTCCCATTTTAAAAAAGGAGACAGTTTTGTCAAGACCATGTCTTCTCTTGTTGAAAAGAGCAATCAGTGGGGATTGGGTACTAACCTGCACGCTTCCCTGGACACTTTCCTGGAAAAACACCACCGTCTCCTTTCGCCCTCAGTGTTTGTAATTATTGTCAGCGACGCGCAGACGATCCAGGCTTACCAGACTACTTCGGACCTGAAGGAGATAAGAAGCAGGGTCAAGGATATCATCTGGCTGAACACCATGCCCCGTGCAGACTGGCAGTGGGCCCTGGAGATAAATGAGTTTCAGAAATACTGCCGGATGTTTGAGTGCTCCACCCTGGACCAGTTAAGCAATGTGCTTGGCAACCAGGTGCTGACAGTTTAACTGCGTGGGTTTTTTCCGGGTATAGCTTTTTGATAGATTGGGTAGAATAGTATCAGTATGAACGGCTCAGGCTAGGTTGACTATGGAGCATAAGCAAAGTGGCTGCCTGTGTTATGCGCCGCAAGGTTATTTTTAGGAGGCTAAGCTGAAGCATGATTGGTAAGGTAAAATGGTTCAATGCTGGTAAAGGTTTCGGATTTATTGAAACAGAAGAGGGCAAAGACGTTTTTGTACACTTTTCCTCAATTCAAACGGATGGTTTCAAAAGCCTTGACGAAGGACAGGATGTAGAGTTCGATGTAGTTCAGGGCGAGCGCGGCCCACAGGCCGCAAATGTAGTTAAATTATAAAAAAGAATCTTTTTTAAAATAATTTAACGCTTAGTAAAAGGGGCTGACTAAAAGAGGTCAGTCCTTTTTGTTTCAGCGGCATCATAATCTGACCGAATAAAATTTCCCTGACCGAATAAAATTTCCCTGATCGTAGAATTATACCTTATGAGGAGAATTATAATCACCGCTTTTTCACAAACTCTTTTTTTTTGAACCGTCCCGGTATCTTTGTAACTTTTCCAGCAGAGGGATATCTTCATCGGGTACTCCATCAATTTGGTAACATTTTTATTAATATAAATCCCAATTTAGTGAAAACTAATAATGGAATCCTGGTAATTATGGAGATAGGCACAGGGATCGGAAATAGTTGTTTGACCTCTTAAGGATTTAAGCGGGTCCCAAATAAGAATGATAGGTTGTGACATTAATTTAAAAAGGGGTGACATAGGTTGAAGGCAACAGGAATCGTGCGTCGTATCGATGATCTGGGCAGAGTGGTAATACCGAAGGAAATAAGGCGGACCATGCGCATTCGGGAGGGGGATCCCCTCGAGATCTTCACAGACAGGGAAGGGGAGGTTATCTTAAAGAAGTACTCCCCGATTGGTGAATTGGGGGAGTTTGCTACCGAGTATGCTGATTCATTGAATGAAACACTTGGTCACATCTCTTGTGTCGCGGATAAGGACATGATTATCGCGGTAGCGGGAGCGCCTAAAAAGCAGCTAATGAACAAGCAGATCAGCACTGATGTCGAAAAGGTGATGGCGGACAGGAAAATGGCTGTATTCAATGAGTCCTGCTATTTGACTATTGATGAAGACGTCAGCTTCAACTCCGCGGTAATAGCTCCTATTATCGCCGAGGGTGACACGCTGGGCGCGGTAATCATCGCAGCCAAAGAGGCCGGTGTGCAAATGGGCAACCTGGAAACTAAACTCGCTGAAACTGCGGCTGGTTTTTTAGCAAAACAAATGGAATCGTAAGAAGATGAGAGCCCCTTTTTGGGGCTTTCTTCTTTCACAGCAAAAAAACGGCAGTATAATTTTGAAAGAGGCGGTGAAAATGATATTATTGAGATAAATTTTCTAGTAGTGTAATAAGGACTATTGAAAGAAAATGGCCTGGAAGAAGGGGATACAAATGGGGAAAACAGCGAACAGATTAATTGACCAAAAAAGTCCTTACCTGCTTCAACATAAAAACAATCCGGTTGACTGGTATCCCTGGGGCGATGAGGCTTTTTATAAAGCAAAGAGAGCAGATAAACCGGTGTTTCTCAGTATAGGTTACTCCACCTGTCACTGGTGCCATGTCATGGAGAAGGAGTCTTTCGAAGACGAAGAAGTGTCCCGCATTTTAAATAGTGGCTTTGTATCCATAAAAGTTGACCGGGAAGAACGTCCGGATATAGACCATATTTACATGTCGGTGTGCCAGGCTATGACCGGTCAGGGTGGCTGGCCGCTTACCATATTGATGACTCCTGACAAAAAGCCTTTCTTGGCCGGGACCTATTTCCCCAAGCATGAAAAATGGGGCAGGATTGGCCTGGTGGAAATCCTTACGCAGGTAAGTGAGAAGTGGCGGCAGGACCGGGATCTTTTGGTGCGTACCGGTGAGCAGGTGACCAAAGCGGTACAATCCCGGGATGAAGACCCCTCCGCTGACAAAATTACCGGAAAAATATTACAGAAAGCTTTTATGCAGGCCAGGCGCCTTTTTGACAAGCAGTACGGCGGGTTCGGTACGGCGCCCAAGTTCCCGACTCCACGGTAAGTGCGCAGCCAGGCGTCCACCTGGATCAGGAAGGCCAGAAACTGGGGGCCTCGCATCAGCTGGCCGAACCAGGGCCGGTCAAAAGCCGCCCCGTCTGACTCGGCCAGGC
>JBAZQW010000175.1:0-5175 GCA_041645005.1 Desulfotomaculaceae bacterium
GCGGGTTCGGTACGGCGCCCAAGTTCCCGACTCCACACAACCTGGCCTTTCTCCTGCGTTACTGGAAGAGAAATGATGATCCGGAAGCTCTGGCCATGGTTGAGAAAACGCTTGAATCCATGTACAGGGGGGGGATTTACGACCATGTCGGTTACGGGTTTGCCCGCTATTCGACCGACCAGAAATGGCTGGTCCCCCATTTTGAAAAAATGCTGTATGACAACGCTTTACTGGCTATGGCTTACACTGAAAGCTTCCAGGCCACAGGCCGCAATCTTTACGCCAGAGCGGCCAAAGAAATCTTTACATATGTATTGAGAGACATGACCTCTCCCGAAGGGGGATTTTATTCAGCAGAGGACGCCGACTCCGAAGGTGAGGAGGGGAAATTCTACGTCTGGTCCCCGGACGAAATCAAGGAGATTTTGGGTGAGCGGGATGGGGACATCTACTGCCGGTTGTTTGACATAACCTCAAAGGGTAATTTTGAGGGACGGAGCATCCCAAACCTGATCTTTGCTCCCCCGTTTAATGCTGCTGGAGAGGTAAAACTCGAACCGGACGAATTTACCGGCTCAATTGAATTGCAGCGGCAGAAGCTTTTTGACGCCCGTGCAAGGCGGGTGCATCCCTACAAGGATGATAAGGTCCTTACCTCCTGGAACGGCCTGATGATCGCTGCCCTGGCCAGGGGAGCGGCTGTGTTCGGTGAAGTTGTGTTTGGAGAGGCTGCAGCACGCGCCGTGGAATTTATTTTTCAAAAACTGAGGCGGGAGGACGGCAGGTTGCTGGCCCGTTACCGTGACGGTGAATCTGCCTACCCGGCCTATCTTGACGATTATGCCTTTTTAACCTGGGGTCTGTTGGAGCTGTACGAGGCCACTTTTGAAGTTACTCACCTGGAAAGGGCTCTTGAACTGGCCGGGCAGATGATAGAACTATTTTGGGACAAAGAAAACGGTGGTTTTTTCTTTAACGGGGAAGATGCCGAGCAGCTTATTTCCCGCCCCAAAGAAATCTACGACGGGGCGCTGCCGTCCGGTAATTCAGTGGCGCTGCATAACCTGCTGCGCCTGGCCAGGCTGACCGGAGACGCAGATCTGTCTGACGCGGCGGAAAAGCAAATTACAGCCTTTGCCGGCAGGGTTGGCGAATATCCCTGGGGCTATACTCACTTTTTAACCGGGATTGACTTGATGCTGGGGCCCTCGCGGGAGATTGTGATTGCCGGCAAAGCTGGGGAGGCTGACACAGAGGCAATGTTAAGCGCGGTCCGGCGCGCCTTCGTGCCGGAAACGGCGGTTATTTTTCACCCCGCCGGCGATGACGGGGAAGAGATCGAAAAAACTGCTCCTTTTGTAAAGGAACAGCTGCCAGTTAACGGTAAAGCTACTGCCTATGTATGCGAGAACTACGCCTGCCGGGAGCCGGTCAAGGATTTAGAGGAACTGCTTGGACTGTTATAAATGTAAGATTGTAAACCATGGCATCTATTTTACCATAAAAACCGTTGATGCGAACACCTGTTCTATGTTAAAATAGTAACGGGAGGTGGTTAACGGTGTATGAATAGAATCCCTAGGGAGAAATGAAAAAATCATCTGGAAAACCGTTCAGGAATGGGCTGTTCTGCTGGATTCTAGAAACGGCAGGTATTTCGGGCTTAACCCGGATGACTGCTCTTTTTGGCAGAATGTGGACGGTAAGAGAACCCTGGGTTAGATAATCAATCTGTTGATTGAAATCCAGCCCTGCAGCCTTTTTATATCATCTACCGGATAGCTGAGGAAATGCTGCTCAGAGTACTGGGGAAAAAACCGAAAACATAGAGTTCTAAAGAGAGGCGAGGTTGACTTATGCCTGATTTACTCCTGGTTTTGTCAATAGTTGGCGAAATCATAATTATGGCCCTTTTGGGCGTAATATATTTTCAAAATAGACGTACAAAGCCCCCGGAGACTGAGTCAGGCTTTGCGCTGCTGGAGAAAAGCCAGGAAAAATTTGAAAGAACGTTGCGGGAAGAGATCGCCAGGAACAGGGAAGAGGCGGCTAAAAACGCGGGACTGCTGAGGGAGGAAGTTAACAACTCCTTTTATAAACTGGGTGACTCCTTGCTGAGGCGCTTTACTGAAAGCGCCACGGTGCAAAAGAGCCAGTTGGACACCTTTGCCAGACAGATCGCGAATCTGACCGGGAGCAGCGAGCAGAGGCTGGACAAGATGAGGGACACAGTTGAAGAGAAACTAGCTTTGCTCCAAAAAGACAACAGTCAGAAGCTGGAGCAGATGAGGGCGACTGTTGATGAGAAACTCCATGACACCCTGGAAAGGCGCCTGGGAGAATCATTCAAGCAGGTTAGTGAAAGACTGGAACTGGTTCATAAAGGCCTGGGGGAAATGCGGTCTTTAGCCGCCGGGGTGGGTGACCTGAAAAAGGTGCTGACCAACGTGAAGACACGGGGTGTATGGGGGGAGATTTCTCTTGGCGCTTTGCTGGAGCAGGTATTTACCAGGGAACAGTATGATCAAAACGTGGCCACCAAAAAGGGAAGCAATGAAAGGGTGGAATTTGCCATAAGGCTGCCCGGCCGGGATCCCGAGCAAGGAATTGTCTGGCTGCCGATCGACGCCAAATTCCCGCAAGAGGATTATCAAAGGCTGGTGGAAGCTCAGGAACAGGCCAGTTCCGTGCTGGCCGACCAGGCTACGAAGCAGCTGGAAGCAAGGATCAAAGCGGAGGCGAAGAATATCCGGGACAAGTACCTGGACCCGCCCCATACAACCGATTTCGGTATCATGTTCCTGCCGACGGAAGGGCTGTTCGCGGAAGTTATCCGGAGGCCTGGCCTATGTGATATCCTCTTAAGAGAGCACCGGGTTATAGTAACCGGGCCCACTACCCTGTCAGCGTTATTAAACAGCCTGCAGGTAGGTTTTCAAACCCTGGTTATAGAGAAACGGTCAAGCGAGGTATGGGCGCTGCTCGGGGCAGTGAAAAGCGAGTTCGGCAAATTTAGCGATATTCTTGAAAAAACGCATAAAAAGCTTCAGGAGGCAAGCAATACTATTGACAATGCCGCCAGAAAGTCCCGCACCATAGAAAGAAAGTTAAAAACAGTACAAGAATTGCCGGCGGCAGAGGCTGTCAACCTGCTGGGACAAATTGAGGAAGAAGCGGTTAGGGACGGGGAATAAAAGCGATGGCCTCAATTTCGACCAGGACATCTTTAGGCAGCCTGGCCACTTCCACGCAGGAGCGGGCCGGCGGCTCAGCACCGAAAAAACTGGCATAAATATTATTAATTTGGGCGAAATCGCTCATGTTTTTGATAAACAGAGTTGTTTTCAAAACGGTTGCTAAAGACGCCCCGGCGGCATTCAGTACCTCCTCCAGATTTCGCAAAGCCTGTCGCGTTTGGGCTTCTACTCCCCCGGGCGCAATGTCCCCGCTGGCCGGGTCAATGGGGATCTGTCCGGACGTGAAGACAAAGTCGGCATATTTTACGGCTTGACAGTATGGCCCTATCGCCGCTGGAGCTTTTTTAGTGGATACGGTGATTTTGCTCACTATTATATACACCTCGTATCAGATAAAATCTCTTTGCTTAAAGGATAGTATACAAGATATTAAAGGTGATTTACAAATTAATAAAAGATTAAAAACCTTTTCTTGACTTTATTAGGTGGTTAGAATATAAATATATGTAATAATTAAATAACTGGCTAGGGGTGCCTCAAGGCTGAGAGAGAGTAATCTCGACCCTATGAACCTGACCTGGATAATACCAGCGTAGGGAAGCAGAAGCTGAAATTTTATTCTGATTATCAGCGTGATTTTATTAAAAGGCTTACCCTGGCGGGTAGGCTTTTTTTGTTGGGAGGTGATTATATTTGAAAATTATGGTAAATGGCAAAGAGGAATTCGTAAAAGAAGGTGTGACCCTGGACGAAGTTGTCAACTTGAAAAGTTACAATCCGGCGCACATTTTAGTTGTTTATAACTCTGAAATGATAAGAAGAGAAAGTTTGGCCGGTGTCGTGATGAAGGATAACGACAGAATTGAATTCTTAAAATTCGTGGGGGGAGGTTAAACCAGGTGAAAGATGCTTTAAAGATTGGTGGGGAGGAAATAAACAGCCGGCTTTTTCTGGGAACCGGCAAGTTTTCTTGTAACAGATTGATTCCTGAAGTTGTAGAAGCCGCAGGAGCCAATGTGGTAACCATAGCCTTGAGAAGAGTCGACCCGGCATACGAGGAGGAGAATATTGCCGCATATGTGCCGGGAAACTGCATTTTGATGCCTAACACATCAGGAGCCAGGGACGCCGGGGAAGCGGTGCGGATCGCCAGGCTGGCCAGGGCGGCCGGATGCGGCGACTGGGTGAAAATCGAGATAATAACAGACAACAGGTACCTGCTTCCTGACAATTACGAAACGGTTAAGGCTACTGAGATCCTTGCCTCTGAAGGCTTTGTGGTCTTGCCATATATGAGCCCGGACCTGATGGTGGCTAAAAGACTGGCAGAAGCCGGTGCTGCCGCAGTGATGCCCTTGGGCGCTCCTATCGGCAGCAACCGGGGCCTGAGAACAAGAGAAATGATTAGAATCCTGATTGAAGAAATAACCTTGCCCATTATCGTGGATGCCGGGCTGGGACGGCCGTCCGAAGCGGCAGAAGCAATGGAGATGGGCGCTGCTGCGGTTCTGGTAAACACCGCCATTGCTACAGCCGGTGATCCGGTAGCCATGGCCAGGGCTTTTGGCCTGGCGGTTGAAGCAGGACGCCTGGCCTATCTGGCGGGGCCTGGCGATACCCAGGAATTCGCCAGGGCGTCCTCGCCCCTTACAGGTTTTTTAAGAGGTTAAGAATAGTTCATCATTAGCTCGAGCCGGGATAACGTAGCGGCAACCAGTTCTCTATCGAATTTTTACCCAGGGGATGATTATGATGAGTTTTTACAATGTGCTTGGCAAGTATAACAACTTTGATTTTGAACGCTTTTTCGAGCAGACTTACGATGAAAGCATACAGAGAATAATTGCCAAAAGCCGCCTTGCGGAATTAGATTACCTTAACCTTCTTTCCCCCCGGTCGGAGATATACCTGGAGGAAATGGCCCAAAAGGCTCACCGTTTGACCATCCAGCATTTCGGCAGGGTAATTTTCCTCTACA
>JBAZQW010000031.1:0-14233 GCA_041645005.1 Desulfotomaculaceae bacterium
AAATCATTAAAAATCCTGTTAATCCTGTCAAATTGTTTTAAAGAAACTTAGGAGGTTTTCAGATGATTGACCGCTATACTCTGCCGGAGATGAAACAAATCTGGTCGGAGGAAAACAAGTTTCGTAAATGGCTGGATGTTGAAATATACGCCTGCGAGGCCATGGCCGATTTGGGCCGGGTTCCCGCGCAAGCTTTGCAGGAGATCAAAGAGAAAGCAAGCTTTAACATACAGCGCATCGCCGAAATAGAAGCGATAACAAACCATGATATTATCGCTTTTACCACCAATGTGGGCGAATACGTCGGAGAAGCCGCCAAATACATCCACCTGGGCCTTACTTCTTCGGATGTTCTCGACACGGCTCTGGCCGCCTTGATGAAAGAAGCCGGTCAGCATATTCTAACAAGGTTGCGCCGGATCAGGGAGGCGCTGCTGGAGAAGGCCGTGCAGCACCGCGGTACGATGATGATCGGCCGTACCCACGGCATTCACGCCGAGCCAATCACTTTCGGCCTGAAAATGCTGCTCTGGGTGGACGAGACCGACCGCAACATCCAGAGGATGGAGCGGGCGGTGGAAACTGTAAGCGTTGGGAAAATATCCGGTGCTGTCGGCACCTATGCCAATATTGACCCGCGGGTGGAAGCTCATGTTTGCGCCCGGCTTGGCTTGAAACCTGCCCTGGTATCAACTCAGGTGCTGCAGCGGGACCGCCACGCCGAATATCTTACCACCATTGCGGTAATAGGCAGTTCGCTGGACAAGTTTGCGACTGAACTGCGCACCCTTCAACGCACGGATATTCTGGAGGTGGAGGAGAATTTCAAGAAAGGACAGAAAGGCTCCTCGGCGATGCCCCATAAACGCAACCCCATAACCGGGGAGCGCATTTCCGGCCTGGCCCGGCTTTTGCGGGGCAATGCCCTGGCGGCCATGGAAAACGTGCCGCTCTGGAACGAGCGGGATATCTCCCACTCTTCGGTTGAGCGGGTGATTATCCCCGACAGCACCATAACCCTGGATTACATGCTGGCGAAGTTTAACGATATTATCACCAACCTGCTGGTTTATCCCGAAAACATGAAAAAAAATATCGAGCGCACCAACGGGTTGATCTTTTCCCAGCGCGTACTTTTATACCTGGTGGATGAGAAAGGCCTGTCGCGGGAACGCGCTTATGAACTGGTACAGCGCAACGCCATGGAAACCTGGCGGACAGGAAAAAGTTTTCTCGATCTGCTGCTGGGGGACAAAGATGTGACGGCGTTGGCGGAAACAAATGAAATAAGCCGCCTGTTTAACTACAATTACCATTTGAAAAACATTGATTTGATTTATAAAAGATTTGATTTATAGGACTGGGGGTAAAAAAATGCCTGATAAACTTGAACAGTTGTATGAGGGAAAGGCCAAGCGGGTTTACCGTACGTCTGATCCGGACCTTTATCTGGTGGATTTTAAAGATGACGCCACTGCTTTTAACGGGGCGAAAAAGGGGACCATCCGGAACAAGGGTGTACTAAATAACCGGATCTCAGCCGTGTTTTTTAAACTACTGGAAGAGAAGGGTATTCCCACGCATTTTGTGGAACTGGTCAGTGACCGGGAAATGCTGGTGAAATCTTTAAAAATTATCTTGATTGAAGTAATAGTCCGCAACATCGCTGCCGGAAGCCTGGCCAAGCGCCTGGGCCTGCCTGAAGGGACCTCCCTGTCCCGCCCGGTGCTGGAGTTTTATTACAAGGACGATAAGTTGGGCGACCCGATGATTAATGATTACCACGTCAGGGCACTTGACCTGGCTACGCCTGAACAGGTGGACAAATTAAAGGATATTGCTTTGAAGGTAAATGAAATTTTACTGGCCTACCTGTCCGATAAAAAAATTGACCTTGTTGACTTTAAACTGGAATTCGGCCTGCATAACGGGGAAGTTATCCTGGGGGATGAGATATCGCCCGACACCTGCCGTTTCTGGGACCGGGACACCCGCGAAAAATTGGATAAAGACCGCTTCCGCCGCGATCTGGGCAGCGTTGAAGAAGCTTATGCAGAGGTGTTTAGAAGGCTGACGGGAAAGAGTTCAGACCAGGTGTAATCCTGCCTGGCTGCCTAAAATAGTGTAAGGAGCGGTTAAAAATGACAGGAAGATGCGCAGAAAGCCTGGCTGAAAGCAAGCCTGACTGGGATAAGCTGAAGGAAGAGTGCGGTGTTTTCGGCATTTACGGCACTGGCCTTGATGTGGCCAGACTTGCCTATTACGGACTATACGCCCTGCAGCACCGGGGGCAGGAAAGCGCCGGTATTGCCGTGGCAGATGGGAAAAGGATTCAGCTGCAAAAAGGTATGGGGCTGGTTTCCGAGGCCATCAAACTGGATAGTTTAAGCAGTATGCAGGGGCATATTGCTGTGGGACATGTCCGTTATTCCACCACCGGCTCAAGTCATCTCGTCAACGCCCAGCCCCTTGTTTTTCGCTGCTCCAGGGGGATGATCGCCCTGGCCCACAACGGCAACCTGACCAATATTAATGCGCTGCGCTCCCAGTTATTTTCAAACGGCTCGGTTTTCCAGTCCTCTACGGACAGTGAAGTTATTGTGAACCTTATCGCCAGGTACAGCCAGGGCAGTCTTATAGACTCCATCATGAAGACGATGATTGACATAAGAGGCGCCTACTCCCTGGTGATTATAACTGAAAAAAGCCTGATCGGGGTGCGCGACCCTCACGGCTTCAGACCTCTGTGCCTGGGGCGCAAAGGTGACGCGTATGTTCTGGCTTCCGAGTCCTGTGCCCTTGACGCCGTTGGGGCGGAGCTGGTGAGGGATGTGGAGCCCGGGGAGATAATAGAAATTGATGAAAACGGGCTGACTTCAAGAAAGGTGCTCCAGAGTGTTAACCGGGCGCACTGTATCTTTGAGTACGTCTATTTAGCCCGGCCGGACAGCCGCATTGACGGTTTCAATGTCAACAAGGTGCGCCGTGAAATGGGGCGGCAGTTGGCCAGAGAGTACAAAGTTGAAGCCGACATAGTCATCCCGGTCCCCGATTCCGGCAAAACAGCGGCCTGGGGATTTGCTCTGGAGTCCGGTATTCCCTACGAGGAAGGTTTGATGAAAAACAGGTACATTGGCCGCACTTTTATCCAGCCGAGCCAGAGTAACAGGGACCTTGGCGTGAAACTTAAGCTCAATCCCGTACGGGATGTACTTGAGGGCAAGCGGGTAGTGGTGGTGGATGACTCTATTGTAAGGGGCACCACCAGTGGCAAAATAGTAAAATTGATACGGGAGTGCGGGGCCAGGGAAGTACATTATTGCCTTAGTTCCCCACCGATAATAAAATCCTGTTATTATGGTATAGACACTTCAAATGAGAAAGAGCTCATCGCCGCTAATAAAAACATAGAAGAGATCAGACAGTATATCGGAGCGGACGGCCTGCACTACCTTAGCCTGGAGGGACTGCTGGGGGTTTTCGGCGAAAGTCAGTGCAATTTTTGCGCCGCCTGCTTCAGCGGGAATTACCCGGTGGACATTTCAGATGTTAATGGCGGCGGCAAGTACGTGCTGGAATAAATGGGACGTGGAGGGCAACAATGACCGGGAGAGATCAAAGTCTGACCTACGAGGACGCCGGAGTGAATATAGATGCGGGCAACAAGGCGGTACACCTGATGCGCGCGGCTGTGCAGAACACATACAGGCCAGAGGTGCTCACTGACATAGGCGGCTTCGGCGGCTTCTTTGCTCTAAATAAAGACAGGTACCGCGAGCCGGTGCTGGTGGCCGGTACGGACGGGGTAGGCACCAAGCTCAGGGTGGCCATGCTGATGGACCGCCACCATACTATCGGTATTGACGCGGTAGCCATGTGCGTTAACGATATTCTGGTACAGGGCGCCGAACCTTTGTTTTTTCTGGACTACCTGGCTGTGGGCAAGCTTTTTCCGGAGAAGGTGGCCAAGATTGTGGAAGGTGTGGCTGAAGGTTGCCTCAGGGCGCGCTGCGCGCTGATCGGCGGAGAGACCGCGGAGATGCCGGGCTTTTACAGTTCTGATGAATATGATCTGGCGGGATTTGCCGTGGGTGTGGTGGAGCGCGACAAGATTGTTGACGGTCGTGGGATTGTGCCGGGTGACCGCTTAATCGGCCTTCCTTCATCGGGACTGCACAGCAACGGTTACTCCCTGGCAAGAAAGGTTTTATTTGATATCGCCGGTTTCAGTGTAAACACTTTTCAGGAAAAGCTGGGCCGGACAGTAGGTGAAGAAATGCTGGAGCCGACCGTGATTTATGTGAAAGCGGTATCACCGCTTCTGAACAAGTTTGAGATCAAGGGGCTCGCTCATATTACCGGTGGTGGTTTGACGGAGAATGTGCCGCGAGTTTTGCCGCAAGGAACCGGGGTCAAGATCAAGTTAGGGTTATGGCCGGTTCCCCCGGTTTTTGATTTGATCAGGCAAACTGGCGGCGTGGCGGAGCAGGAGATGCTGCGGACTTTTAATATGGGTATCGGCCTCGTGGCTGTGGTTGCCGCTGAACAAACTGAAGAGGTTATGGCAGATTTGTCTGCCAGGGGTGAAAAAAGTTATCTCATCGGCGAAGTGGTGGAGGGCGAGAAAGAGGTAATCTACCTGTGAGGACGGAGTCTTGTGAACACATCTGGATAACGTCTTTTAATAAATTTCCCACGTCCCACTTCTCACGTCTCAAAATGGGGGGAGATTGCATTGGGAAAATTAAAATTAGGTGTTCTGGCATCAGGGCGGGGTTCAAATCTTCAGTCGATCATGGACGCTGCCGCAGCAGGCAAAATTAACGCGGAAGTAGCCGTGGTGATCAGCGACCAGGAAGATGCCTTCGCTCTTGAAAGGGCACGCAGGGCCGGTATCCCGGCTGTGCATGTGAACTCACGCAAATTTGCATCCAGGGAAGATTACGAAAAGGCAATATTGGAGCAGTTGAAAGAACATGGCGTCGCTCTGGTTTGCCTGGCGGGCTACATGAAGCTGGTGGGCAGGATTTTACTGGAGGATTACCCGAACAGGATCATGAACATACACCCGGCGCTTCTGCCCGCTTTCCCGGGATTGCATGGCCAGGAGCAGGCCTGGAAATATGGGGTGAAGTTCAGCGGATGCACCGTGCATTTTGTGGATGATGGTATGGATACCGGTCCTATAATTCTTCAAGCTGTTGTTCCGGTTTATGATAATGACACTGCGGACATTCTGGCTGCCCGCATTCTTGAGCAGGAGCACCAGATTTACCCGGAAGCCATCGGGCTTTTTGCCGAGGGGCGCCTGAATGTGAACGGCAGAAAGGTTTCTATTGTTAAATAAGAGATGGAGGGGATGTAATGCCGGTTAAACGTGCTTTAATCAGCGTTTCGAACAAAGACGGGGTTGTTGAATTTGCCAGGGGGCTGGCTGAACTGGGAGTGGAGATTGTTTCCACCGGGGGTACGCTCAAAACCCTGCGGGAGGCCGGTGTGCCTGTTAAATACATTTCTGATGTTACCGGATTCCCTGAAATTCTGGATGGCCGGGTGAAGACCCTCCATCCGAAAGTACACGGGGGGATCCTGGCCCTGCGTAATAAAGAACACCTGGACCAGCTCAGGAGTCACAATATCACCCCCATTGATTTGGTGGTGGTAAACCTGTATCCTTTCCGGGAGACTGTGGCCAGGCCTGGTGTAACATTGGAAGAGGCTATCGAAAATATTGACATTGGCGGCCCCACCATGGTTCGTTCCGCCGCCAAGAACTACGAAAATGTTCTCATAATCGTAAACCCGGAGCGCTACAGTGAAGTGTTGGACGCTCTTCGCAGCGGCCAGACAGGGAGTGATCTCCGGATGTCCCTCGCCCTGGAGGCCTTTGCCCATACGGCATCTTATGACGCAGCCATTACCGCTTATCTCGAAAACCTGGGATCGGGCGCTGAGCTGTTTCCGCCCACCTGGAACATCGCGGTGCGGCGGGCACAGGTTCTCCGTTACGGGGAGAACCCGCACCAGGCGGCAGCCTTTTACCGCGACCAGTCAACTACAGGCCCGTGTGTGGGCAATGCCATGCAGCTTTCGGGAAAAGAGCTGTCCTACAATAATATTCTTGACTTAAACGCGGCCTTTGAGCTGGTACGGGAGTTCAGCGAGCCGGCTGCAGTAATAATAAAGCACAACAACCCCTGCGGCTGCGCTTGTTCGATTGGGCCGCTTGAAGCGTACAAGAAGGCGCTGGAGGCCGATCCCGTTTCCGCATACGGAGGCATTGTGGCTTTTAACAGGGTTGTTGACTCAGCAACTGCCGGGGAAATGGCCAAGATATTCTTGGAGGCCATTATCGCCCCAAGTTATGATAATGAGGCTCTTAAGATTTTAAAGGCCAAGACCGCCTTGAGGCTGCTGGTTACCGGCGAGATCACCGGACAGACCGATGACCGCCTGGAGATCAGAAAGGTAAACGGCGGACTGCTGGCGCAGGAGTTCGACCGGGAGGTTTTTAACCCTTCAGAATTGAAAGTGGTTACCAAAAGGCAGCCGACCAAAGAAGAGATGGATGAACTCGTTTTTGCCATGACCGTGGTAAAACATGTGAAATCTAACGCCATCGTCGTAACCAGGGGGCTTCAACTCATCGGTGTAGGCGCCGGCCAGATGAACCGGGTGGGCTCCGCACGGATTGCTTTTGAGCAGGCCGGCGAAAAAGCACATGGCGCGGTACTCGGCTCAGACGCTTTTTTCCCGTTCGGGGATACTGTTTTAGAGGCGGCTAAATCGGGTATAACGGCCATAATCCAGCCCGGTGGCTCCATCCGGGACGAAGAATCGGTAAAAGCCGCGGATGAAAACGGCATAGCCATGGTTTTTACAGGCATGAGACACTTCAAACACTAATGAGACGTGGGAATTGGGACGTGGGACGTGAGAAATGGGACGAAAAGGCAAAAAAGGCAAACGGGGACGGTTCTTGCCTTGCCCGGTAAATATTGGTAATTGGGAAAAGCTGCCCTATAGTTCGTAGGTGCGGTTTATTTGCACAAAGGACCCTAGGGAATGCCCGATAGTTCCCACGTCTCACGACTCACGACTCACGACTAAAACGGGGAGGTATTTTTATGAAGGTGCTGGTGGTAGGCGGCGGAGGGCGCGAGCACGCCCTGGTCTGGAAGCTGAAGCAAAGCCCCCGGGTTAAGGAAATCTACTGCGCGCCCGGTAATGCCGGTATTGCCAGGGATGCCGTATGCGTTAACATTAGCGCGGATGATATCCCCGCTCTTTTGACCTTCGCCAGGGATAAAGGTATAGACCTCACTGTGGTAGGTCCTGAGGCTCCGCTTTGCGCCGGGATAACTGACCAGTTCGAACTGGCCGGATTGAAAGTTTTCGGTCCGTCACGCGCCGCCGCTGAAATTGAAGGCAGTAAGGTTGTGGCTAAAGATATCATGGACAAGTACAAAATCCCCACGTCCAGGTACGCTGTGTTTGCCGAGCCGGAGGAAGCAATCTCTTACATAAACCGGACCGGCGCCCCCTGTGTGGTCAAAGCTGAAGGGCTGGCCGCCGGCAAAGGGGTTATCGTGGCCCTGGATAAGCAGACCGCGATTAACGCTGTAAACGCAATCATGGTGGATAAGGATTTCGGCGGGGCCGGAGACCGTATCGTTGTTGAGGAATGTCTTTTTGGTGAAGAAGTGAGCATTCTTGCCTTTACGGATGGTTTTAACGTAGTGCCCATGGTTTCCTCCCAGGACCACAAGCGGGTCTTCGACAATGACCAGGGTCCCAATACCGGAGGAATGGGCGCCTACGCGCCCGCGCCGGTTTACACCGCGGAACTGCACAAGCAGGTCATGGCTGAAATACTTATTCCGATGATCCGGGCTCTGGATGCGGAAGGGCGTACCTATCGTGGTGTTATTTACGCGGGGTTGATGATAACGGAGCAGGGACCGAAGGTGCTGGAATTTAACGCCCGCTTCGGTGATCCTGAAACTCAGCCGGTGCTTGCCTTGCTGGACACCGACCTGGTGGAAATCATTGACGCTGTTTTGGCAAACCGTCTGGACCAGATTGAGATCAAGTGGAGAAAACAGGCTTCCGTCTGTGTTGTGCTGGCATCCGGGGGGTATCCAGGGCCTTATGAGAAAGGCAAAGTTATCAGCGGATTAGACCGGGTAACCGGGAGCGTAGTTGTGTTTCACGCCGGCACCGCTGAAAAAGAAGGCAAAATCGTCACCGCGGGAGGCAGGGTACTGGGTGTCACAGCCACCGGGCCTGACATCCTGACTGCTATCGAGTCCGCGTATAAAACGGTTGATAATATTAGTTTTGACGGCATGCAATACCGCAGGGACATCGGCTACAGGGCGGTGGAGCGGATAAAATAAAGGAAATGCTTGTATGTAATCTGAAACCCCATTTTTGGGGTTTGTCTTTTTATTATTGCAATTTATCCTTTAGCATGTTAAAATGTTAAAGTGGCACTTTATTAAAGCCGGAGGGATAATGCGGTGTACTCTGGAAAACTTAAGGATGACTTACTGGATCGGCTCTTTGAAGCCGTGCTTGTTTTAGAAAACATCGATGAATGCTACAAGTTTTTCGAAGACATCTGCACTGTAGCCGAACTAAAATCCCTGGCTCAGCGTCTGGAGGTTGCTAAAATGATCCAGACGAACCGGACTTACTGGGAGATAACCAGCCATACCGGCGCCAGCACGGCTACCATCAGCCGGGTTAAAAGAGCCCTGAATTACGGAGCTGACGGTTATAAGCTGGTACTTGAAAGGTTGACGTCAACCACGGATATTGATGATTCCAATTAAAACCTGGATTATCGCCGACAAGGAAGGTTTCGGGCGGGAAAAATGTAGAAAAATAAAGGGGAAAAGGGGCCTTTTATAGAATGAATAGAACGTTTAACGCATCTGCCCTGGCGCGGCAGGCCCTGAAAAATTTCATACCATATGATGCGCCTTATTATCCGGATGTGATCAAGCTTGACGCCAACGAAAACCCTTATGGCTTCCCTCCTGAAGTGCTTGTGAAGATATACAGGGAAGCAAGCTCTATTGATATCAGCCGTTATCCCGATGCGGGAGCAAAGAGGCTCAGAGAAAGGCTGGCTGACTACACTGGGGTTAACCCGGATAATATAATGGTGGGAAACGGTTCCGATGAGATTATTTTAAATCTTATGCTTGCTTTTGGCTCGGGAGCGAAATTTGCGGTTGCCGCCCCGACCTTTTCTATGTACAGTGTGCACGCTCAGATAGCAGGCTGTGCCATAATTGAAGTGCCCCGTTTCAATGATTTTGGGATTGACGTGGATGGTTTAAAAAGGGCTGCCTCCCTGCCGGAAGTAAAAATTGTAATAATTTGCTCCCCCAACAGCCCGACCGGGAATGTTACCCCACCCGCGTTTATTGAAAATATCCTCGGGGACACAAGCTCAATCGTGGTAGTGGATGAAGCTTACAGCGAATTCGGGGGCGAATCCTGCGTACCTTTGCTGCGCAGATACCCCAACCTGGTTATCCTTCGTACTTTTTCCAAGGCTTTTGGCCTGGCGGGTCTGAGAGTCGGTTATCTCCTGGCCAACCGGCCGGTAATAAATGAGCTGCTTAAAGTAAAACAGCCATATAACCTGAATGCTTTCTCCCAGGCTGCCGCCAGTGTGGTTATGGAAAACCTGCCCGTTTTCAGGGAAAGGGTAGAAAGGATTTTAGAGGAAAGAGAGGTGCTTTTTTCGGAATTAGCGACGCTTCCGGGAGTAAAAGCCTTTGCCAGCCAGGCAAATTTTATCATGTTCCAGACACCGCTGCCGGCTGAAAAAATCTATAACGGGCTGTTAACCAGAGGTATACTGATCAGGAATGTTGAAAGCAATTATCTCCCCCGCTGTTTGCGGGTGTCCGTGGGAACCGCTGAGGAGAACAGGGTGTTTATTGAGAAACTTGGTGACATTTTACAAGGCGGCGACGCCTGAATTAAAATTACCGGGGCTCAGGTCTAAGAGACTTAAAATGACGCTAAAGGCGTCATCTAAGTAAAACTAAAAATTTATGCAGAGGTGATAAAATGTCTGAATCACGCGCGACTTATGTTACCAGGAAAACGCATGAAACAGAGATTAATGTTAGTTTAAACCTTGATGGAGAAGGGGTTTACTGGGTATCCACAGGAATACCTTTTGTGGATCACATGCTTCAGCTTTTTGCCAAGCACGCGTCTTTTGACATGGAGTTGACCGGACGTGGGGACCTGGCCGTAGACGGCCACCATACGGTAGAAGATGCTGGTTTGTGCCTGGGGCAGGCCATGAAAAAAACCCTCGGTGAAAAAACAGGGATAAACAGGTACGGGCACGCCATTATACCCATGGACGACGCCCTTGTTATGGCCGCGGTGGATTTGAGCGGTAGGGGCTACCTGGCTTTTGACGCGGCTATGCCGGCAACAAGAATAGGGGATTTCGACACGGAACTGGTTGAGGAATTTATGAGAGCGCTGGCGCTTAACGGTGAATTTAACCTGCACATACGCCTGTTGTCCGGCAAAAATACCCACCACATCATTGAAGCTGTTTTCAAGG
Source organism: Desulfotomaculaceae bacterium (assembly GCA_041645005.1). Taxonomy (GTDB): domain Bacteria; phylum Bacillota; class Desulfotomaculia; order Desulfotomaculales; family Pelotomaculaceae; genus Pelotomaculum_B. The sequence goes on from JBAZQW010000031.1 coordinate 10,607, forward strand.
CGGTGGCCCGGGCGTTAAAAGAAGCCGTGGCCAGGACAGGCGGCGAAGAAGTGCCTTCCACCAAGGGGACACTAGAAAGCTAATAGAGCATTTTTAAGACAGGGCGGAAGAAAAATGATTGCCATTATTGATTACGGTATGGGCAACCTCAGGAGTGTGCACAAGGGTTTTGAAAAGGTGGGCGTAAAGGCGGCTGTGGTAAGCGACCCGGCCCTGTTGGACAAGGCTGACGGGGTGGTGCTGCCGGGTGTCGGCGCATTTGCCGACGCCATGGCCAACCTGCGTTCAGCGGGAATGATCGAGGCCATCCAGCGGGCGGTCAAGGAGGGGAAACCGTTTCTGGGCATCTGCCTGGGGCAGCAGCTCCTTTTTGACTCTAGTGAAGAATGGGGCTACTCGGAGGGATTGGGTATTTTCCCGGGACAGGTGCGCCGCCTTCCTGAAGGTTTAAAGGTACCCCACATGGGCTGGAACCAGATCGAGATAGTCCGGCCTGACCCGCTGCTTGAAGGTATCCCTGACCGTTCTTCATTTTATTTTGTTCACTCCTACGCGGTAGAGCCGGCGGACAAAGAGATCGCCCTCGCGCTTACAGAGTACGGGGTGCATTTTGCTTCAATAGTAGGCAAAAACAGGGTCTACGGAATCCAGTTTCACCCGGAAAAAAGCAGCGCCCTGGGGCTGAAGATATTAGAAAATTTTGGGAGAGTGGTTAAGACATGTTAGTTATCCCGGCCATTGACCTGCGGGAAGGGAAATGTGTGCGTCTGGTGGAAGGGCGGCTTGACCAGGAAACTGTTTATTCTAACGACCCGGTGGCGATGGCGGCCCTGTGGCAGATAAAAGGAGCTCAAATGCTGCACGTGGTGGACCTGGACGGAGCTTTTTCAGGTGCGCCCAAAAATCTGGATGTTATCAAAGAGATCCTGGCGGCGGTCAATATTCCGGTGCAGGTGGGCGGGGGTATAAGAAATATGCGTGCCGTGGAACTCCTACTGGAAATAGGCGCGGCAAGGGTGATTCTGGGGACGGTGGCTATTTTAAAGCCTGAACTAGTCTCTGAAGCTTGCTCTAAGTACGGGGATGCTGTACTGGTGGGTATCGACGGACGTAACGGGCGGGTTGCCATTGAAGGGTGGGGCCTTACAGTAGAAAAAGGAACCATTGAACTAGCGAGGGAAATGAAGAATCTTGGCATAAAAAGGGTTGTTTTTACCGATATCAGGAGGGACGGCACCCTGCAGGGGCCAAACCTTGAAGCTACCGGAGAACTTGCCCGTGCCACCGGTTTGAAAGTTATTGCTTCAGGCGGCGTTTCCACTGTTGACGATCTGAGATCTCTCAAAAAGCTTGAACCGCTGGGTGTGGATGCGGTGATTATGGGCAAGGCTCTTTACGCCGGGACTGTATCCATAAGCGAAGCCCTGTCTATTGCAGCCGAGGGGAAAGCGGAGGTTGGTTAAATGCTTCAGAAAAGGATCATCCCCTGCCTGGATGTAACCGGCGGGAGGGTTGTCAAGGGCACAAACTTTGTCAACCTCAGAGACGCCGGCGACCCCGTTGAACTGGCATCCTTCTATGACAGGGAAGGGGCGGATGAACTTATTTTTTTGGACATCACCGCTTCATCAGACGGGCGTAAAACCACCCTGGATATGGTTTACCGTACCGCCGGGGAAGTGTTTATTCCCTATACCGTCGGGGGAGGTATCCGCAACCTGGAAGATATAAGGGCCATTTTAAGCGCCGGCGCGGATAAAATCACTATAAACACCGCTGCCGTGCAAAACCCCGGACTGGTGGCGGAAGCCGCCGGCAGGTTCGGCAGCCAGTGTATAGTAGTGGCTATCGATGCCAGGCAGGCAGGTCCGGACAGTTGGGAAGTCTACATTCACGGCGGCAGGACTCCTACAGGGATTGACGCTGTGGGCTGGGCCAGGCAGGTGGAGGCCCTGGGCGCCGGGGAAATAATGCTGACCAGTATGGACAGGGACGGCACCAAGGACGGCTACGATATCCCTTTGACCAGGGCCATTGTGAGGTCACTTAACATTCCTGTGATCGCCTCGGGCGGTGTGGGCAACCTGGAACATATCGCGCAGGGTTTGACTGAAGGAGAGGCGGATGCCGCTCTGGCCGCTTCGATCTTTCACTTCGGAGAGTATTCAATAAAGGAAACCAAAGAGTACCTGCGCTCAAAAGGAGTGCCTGTGAGGATATAGATGTGGGAATTGCAGGATATATACCTACGTCTGACGTCTGACGACCGAAATTGCTTTGCCCGGTAAATATTGTTAATTTTGGAAGCAAGAGACCCGTCCCTGTGCTTCCAATGTGTATTACAATTCAGATGGGGGAAAAGTAATGGCTTTTGATTTTAACAGCTTGAAATATAATGAGGCGGGACTGATACCGGCCATTGTTCAGGACGCGGCCAGTGGGACAGTGCTGATGATGGCCTACATGAACAGGGCATCGTTGGAAAAGACTCTGGACACGGGTGAGACCTGGTTCTGGAGCCGCAGCAGAAAATCTTTCTGGCATAAAGGTGAAACCTCCGGCAACGTTCAGAAAGTGAAAGAGGTCTTGTACGACTGTGACCGGGATACACTGCTGGTGAAAGTGGCTCAGGAAGGCGCGGCCTGCCATGAAGGTTATTATTCATGTTTTCACTACCGACTGGAGCCGGACGGCAAGGTTACGGTTACAGGTGAGAGATGGTTCGACCCGGATCAGGTTTACGGTAAAAAGTCCTGATCTAGCTGAATAAATCTCACCTGCGAAGCTATGGGGCTGAAGCGCAGAGGGCATCACAATGGACAAAAAAGATATTATACAAGAACTATATAGCGTAATCCTGGACAGGCGTGAAAAACGCCAGGCAGGTTCCTATACATCCTACCTTTTTGAGCAGGGCGAAGATAAAATATTGAAAAAGATTGGCGAAGAGGCTGCAGAGGTAATAATCGCAGCCAAAAACGGCAGCGGCCCCGCCTTGACCGGTGAGGTGGCCGACCTGGTTTACCACCTGCTCGTACTCCTGGCCTGGCACGGGATTGCGCCGTCCGATGTCCTGACCGAACTGGCTATACGCAGAAATAGAAAGGCATGAGAAAAACCCAGGATATAATAATCCCGCAATTTTGTTAAGGTGGATCCAGCACCGCATCACCTGCTTCAGCTATGTCCTTAACCTCCTGATGGATAATATAATCCGCCATGTTCTCCATTTTCCCCCTGGAATTAATATCTCCTCAAACACACCTGCTTGTTTTCATCCCGTGAGGTTGCTCTTATTGCATGTAAGCACTGCAGGGACTTCATCCTCCTATGTGGTTTGTAACAGTTCTCACTTAAAATCATTAAATCAATAAAACACACATCCAACAACAGTGCCTCCGCCAGATCTGCATGGTGAAATAACCTATTTGCCTCTGCGTTTAACTGAATACCAGACATAACAATGCCTCACTTTTCATGTTTTTTGTAGGTTAATTGTATCTAATGTTTATTACCATTATGTGACCAAAACCTGAAAATACGATGAATATTGTAGGCGGTGGCTCTGCCTCCACTGAAGGATTTGCGCTGATTACTTAGAATTTATATGATTAAGGAAGATTATAA
>JBAZQW010000032.1:0-14147 GCA_041645005.1 Desulfotomaculaceae bacterium
TGTCCGCCGGGGAAATGCTGCAAAATATCGAAAAAATAACCCGGGGGCTTGAGAACAACCAGTGGGATGAAGCATACGCGCAGACTATTGAGCTGGAAAGAGTTTGGGATAAGGAAGCAAAATGGTGGCCCACCGTTTTAGACCACCAGGAAATTGACAACATTGAGTTTTCGATGGCCAGGGCACGTGAGTACGTGGCGGCTAAAAACGTCCCTCTGTCCATGGGCCAGTTTTCAGAGTTAGCGTTAATGATTAAGCACATCCCGGAAAAAGAGACAATAAGTCTTAAAAACATCCTTTAAGGCATAAAAATCTGCAGGCCGCCTCCCCGCGCATCTGATTTTTCAATTAAGCCCCTTTCTAGGGGTCTTTTTTTACTGCCTTAGCAGGTATTACCAGGGGTTTTGTAGAAATTTAGCATTTGTTGAAAGCTCGCGTCTTATTAACCGCTTGTTGAAAGGCACACCATGCGAAAATTCAATATCAGGTACAATACCTCCGCAAAACAGAATTATACCTCCCTGACCATCAAGGAGTTGGAAGAACTTCTTGGGAAAGAAACTTCCAACAGTAAAATCCAAAAAACTCTTGATTTGATTTTGCAGTGGAAAAGGCTGTTGCTGGGTATTATCCTGATCTTGATATTGATTTACATCTGCGGCTATCTGACAGGCCTCAAGAAAGAAATAGCTGTACTGCGCGGGGAATCTGCCGCTTTGCGCCTGGATATCCTGAATTTGCAAGAAGAAAACGCCGGACTGCAAAAAAAACTCGACGCAAAACAGCCTTCTGAAAGCTCCGCCCCTGAGGAAGCGAGTGACACTACACCGCAGGAAACTCTGAATACCATTATTTCTCCACTTTTTCCAACTCTTTTTGCCTGTCTGTTCTAAGGTCAGCCTGTCTGAAATCGCTTCCCTTCAGCAGCGCCAGATGGATATCGGCAGTCTCGTCCACCAGAGCCGTTCCTACTTGCAGCCGGCAGTCCAGCAAGTGCCCTCCCTGCTTGCGGTCAGCGGTTAGAAAATGCAGGTGCCAGCCCGGCACGTTGATGCCCTCAATGTACTTGGGGCACCAAAATCCCACCAGCGTCCCTTTAACGTTATTAAACTCAAAGACCGGCTGGCTTGCGGTCACCTCAGCCAACGGACGGTAGGGCCTGCTTTGCTTTGGCACACTTCTGGTTTTTACGTATTCAAAAGTTCCATCAATCCTGACGGCATAAAAGAGGTTGGGATTAACAATCATGCTGTCTATAGATTTTTGCAGATTATCATAACTTGCCACTTCCTTGAGTTCCCGGCTCCCGTCTACCTCAAAAAAGGTCAGGGAGGCAAACGGACACCTGACCTCATCCCCCGCCACATAAGCCTGCCCGTCAGATTTGACCTGGTAGATCTGGCCGTCCAGCGCCACCATTTCCCCGTCAAGCCCGTCCAATGTACCTATTCCTAAATCCCCCTGCTTTTTTAGCTCGCTGCAGGTGATTTCACCGTCATACACCCCTTGCAGCAGGGCATTGATGGCTGACACCTGAAATACGGTATCTTTGGCGCGGTCAATTTCCGCCTGGCTTTTTGTCTCTTTTTTCGCCGCACAGCCGTTAACAACCAGTGTGAAGACAAGCAGGAACACAACTGACGTTAGTTTCTTTAACATGTTGGCTATCCCCTCTCTCCATTCTCGGCATTACACACAAACCCTTTGTCCGGGGACCTGGTTTATGATATGTTTACTTATGCCCGGCCGCCTTGCTAAAAACGTTAACAAACTTGGAAACCAGATGCGGGTCGAACTGCGTCCCGGAGCACTTGTTAAGCTCTATGACAGCATCTTCGTGAGTCATGGCTTTCCTGTAAGGGCGGTCGTTGGTCATGGCGTCATAAGCGTCAGCTATAGCCAGGATGCGGCATTCGAGCGGGATCTCTTCCCTTTTTAAGCCCATGGGGTAACCCTTTCCGTTCCACCATTCGTGATGTTTTAATATCCATTCGGCAATGGGCACAAGGTCGGGCGCCGACTGGGCGATACGGTAGCCGATCTCGCTGTGTCGCCGCATCTCGGCGGCTTCCTCGGAATTGAGAGTACCCGGCTTAAACAGAATGTTGTCAGAAACCCCGACTTTGCCGATGTCGTGAAACTTAGCCAGCAGGTTTAAATCAGATATGTTGCGCTTGGGTAAATCGATGGCGCCGGCTAAGAGCGTCACAAATTCCTGCAGCCGGACAGCGTGGCCTTCGGTTATAAAATCCCTGGCTTCCAGGGCTTTCAGCAGGGTCTGGACGATGGCGCTTCTGGCGCTTTGACTGCGGTGCAGCTTTTCCCTGTACATATTGTTGTCAGCTTCTTTAAAAAGTTCGCTGATACCCTGATCCGCCTGAGTGCTTACGGCAAACCCCAGAGATATGCTGAGAGGTATTTCAGGTCCAGCGTCGTTATATTTTTTAATAGCGTCCCGGATCCTGTTGCAGGCGTCTTCCACGGTTTTTTCACCGCTGTAAATAAGAAGTATGGCAAATTCATCCCCACCAATGCGGGAGACAATGTCACCCTGGCGGAAAGAACCACCGATAACCGCCGCGACATTCTCCAAAAGGGAATCTCCCGCGTCGTGTCCCAGGGTATCATTGATAAACTTTAAACCATCAACGTCGCATACTATAATCCCGATCGGGTTGAAGCGCCCGTCTCCCGCCCGCCGCATGCTGTCTTCAAAAAAAGTGCGGTTATACAGCCCGGTGAGCGGGTCGTGCAGACTCAGGTATTTAAGCTGCTCTTCTGTTCTCTTGCGCTCAGTTATATCCCGGATCGACTCAATGGCGCCAATTATTTTACCCTCACTGTCGAAAAGCGGTGAGGCCTTGCCCCACAAATATGCGCCCTCACCGTTAAACAGGAACGGTGTGAGAGCCTCACCGTAGATTGTGCTTTCCTTTCTTTCAATGAATTCATAATGGAGTTCAGCATACTTGTCCTCCGGAAAAATAAGATCGATTAAAATCGGCCTTGGTTCCCCGTAAAAGGGAACCGCGTAAGCATAATCACCCTTGCCGAGGATATTATCTTTCCGGACACCGGTCATTTCCTCAATAGCATGGTTCCAGGCTATAACCTTACCGTCACGGTCGATGACAAACGTAGCGTCGGGGAGAAAATCGATTATGTCCATCAGCTGTTGGTTAGCGGCCTGCAGCTTATCTTCAGTAAGTTTACGCTCGGATATGTCAGTGTAAATACCAAATATTCCCACTATATCCCCTGTTTCATCCCGCACGGCGTCGCCGTGCAGATAGACAGGAATATCTCTGTTGTCACGGGTGCGCAGTTCCAGTTCGCCCTTCCAGGAGCGGCCGCTTACAATGGTCACATAAACCTCTCGCGCGGTATCCTGACTGGAGTAAATCCTGGGGGCTCCCCCGCCAACTAACTCTTCGGTTGTATAGCCCAGCAGGTTAACTAAGGAGTCGTTTTGATAAATCACATTGACTCCCTTTTTGTCGGTCATAATTATAGCGTTACCGGTGCTGTCAGTCGCTTTCCTAATGCGCAGCAGTTCCTCTTCCAGCTTTTTGCCCTGCGTGATATCTTCACAGGTGATTAAATATTCTCCCGTATCCAGCCTCACGGGAGTAAAACGGCATATTTTTTCCCTGCCGTCCTTGCAGGTCACTTTAAAAATACTCTCTTCCGGCAGAACGTTTTCTGAGTCATACCGCACCATGGAAAGGACCATATTTCTATACTCAGGTTCAGGATACGCCTTTTGGAACCAGGCCTCATTATTGGGTACATCGTCTATATCGTAGCCGAATATTTCAATAAATTTGGGGTTGACATATTTGTTATTGCCTTCTCTGTCAACCAACACAAGGCCAAAGGGCGCTTTCGATGTCAGGGTCTCAAATCTCTGCCTTTCGTGAACCAGTGCTTCCTCCGCTTTTTTTCGTTTGGATATATCATGAATAGATTCGATAGCACCGATTAGCTTGCCGTCTTTATCGAGGAGACGGGATATTTTCCCCCACAGGTATGCTCCCTTTCCCCCGCGTACCAATGGCAAAAAGGCCTCGGCATATAAAATGTTTCCTTCTCGCTTCACATAATCATATTGGGCTTCGATATTCTTATCTTCGCCAAAAGCGAGATCAATCATGACTGGCCTTCGCTCACCGTAAAGGGGCAAAGCGTAAGCATAGTCGCCTTTCCCGAGAATATCCGCTTTAGGTGTGCCGGTTAAGTCCTCCATTTCCTGGTTCCAGGCAATTACTGTCCTGTCCTTGTCTAACACAAAGGTGGCATCCGGCAGGGACTCAATAATGTCCAGAAGCCGCTGGTGGGCGCTGCGCAGCCTTTCTTCCGCCAGTTTCCGCTCCGTGATGTCGTTTATGGTGACATAAACCTGGCAGGGCTTGCACTCTTCAGTATTGAATTCCGGGATGGCATTGATGTTTATCCACCTGTATCCCTTTTTCTCAGGGTTATTAACACCCATGATCACATCTTTTACTTCTTTCCCGGTCTTCAAAGCAATCCTTGAAGGGTGCAATTCTTCCGGAAAAACCGAACTGTCTTCCCGGATTACTTCTGATGACGGGTAAACTGTGGTGCGGCCCAGGATCCGCTCAAGTCTCAAACCAAATATTTCTTGGGCGGCTGGGTTAGCGGAGATTATCTTCCCTTCCCCATCAAAATATACGACTCCCTGTGCCATGGTCTCAAAAAGATTGCGGTATTTTTCTTCTGACTGTCTCAGATCTTCCCCTATCCACCTGCGCTGTACGGCAATGGCAAAGAGTTCAGCCAGCCGTTTAACCAGATTCAAATCACGCTCGTTGTAATCACGGGCTGAGTTGGCCAGCGCCACTACGCCAAACAGTGTGCCGTTACAAATTGCCGGAACAGACAAAAAGCGGTCGATAGGTATATGCCCCGGCGGAGTGCCGGTTGACCGTGGATCTTGGCGCGGTTCGTTAGTTAAAATTGGTTTTCTGTTCTTAACAACCCAACCGCCTAAATCTCCAAAATCTTTAAAAACAATATTCTTACCTTTAACATTACATGAATCCCATATGTCCCTGGTTAAGGTTGAGCAGTTTAAATAGCCCGTATCCCGGTCAATATAACCGACATACCCGTGCCTGCTTTCCGTAAGCCTTTGTGCATGCTTCAGCACAGTGGCGGAAATATCTTCGATGGATGCCAGTGACAATATCTTTTCGGACAGGTCCGCTATAGCGGTACTGATCTCCAACTCACTTGAAAGAGCTTTTTCAGCCTGTTTGCGTCTGGTTATATCATTGACAAATATATAATAATACAGAGGAGTCCCTTCAGTGTCGCGAACCAGGTAAACGATCAATTCTACAGGCACGCGGGAACCGTCCTTACGGAGATACTCTGTTTCAAAGCGCTGCGGCAGGCTGGTGCGGTGCAGTTCCTCCAGCATCTTTGCCTTATAATCAATCCAATCGGGAGGTGTCAGACTGTATTTTTGCTTCATCTCACCCAACTCTTTTTGGGTATAACCGGTTATTTCACAAAAAGCGTGGTTGCACATTAACATCCTGCCATCTAGATAACGTGCCACAAACGGTTGGGTTAACACTTCTATGGCCTTGGCGAAAAGCTGGGCGTGATCTTTTAAAAGCAGCTTTTTTTTCCGATGCCCGGCAATTTTTTTTATCTCTTTCTTTTCAGTGTGGTTTTTCAGAAAAACTCCTCCCCCACCAAGCCAAATAATCATAATAGTACCAATAAAATGCAAACATGCATTGCTTTCTGCAAAATTACAAGATTACCTTTTTTTTAGTCATAAATATACAATATGCATGCCGACCCTTAATAAAAAATCGACATGTGTCGGATTCTCTATATAGACATATCTTCTATGCGTTAGAACTATAAAACTCTCAGATCATAAAACCCACCTGGCCAGGTGGGTTTTTTATGAGTATTCCATTGTTACATTATATGTGCATAAAAAATAAAGGAAATGGTCATAAAAGCGTTAAACTAATACAGATAAGAACTATTTCTATAGAGAAAAGTTTATTCATTTATGATTTGAGGAGCCCCGTCTATTGAAAAACCGGTATACGCCAGACAACCTTACCACCCTGGTCGCCGTAGGCCTGCTGCTGTTTGCCATAGGCGGCGACGCTACCGGCATGCTGGCTTTTTCCGGCATTGCTCTGATGGTGGCGGTCCTCTCATACCATAAAAACAAAAAAACAGAGGTACCGTACTGGCGGCAGCCCTGGGATGTGTCTACGCTTTGACCTTAGTCCTGGCAAAATAAAAAAACAGGGGGTCAGGCTTTGCTTTGTAAGCTTAGGACGAGAGCTTACAAAGTAAGGCCTGACCCCATCTACTGTACTATGCCCTGCGCAGCCTGCACCTGACAAAGATGTCTTTCAGACGAGGAATCAGCTCGGACTGTCCTTTGACATGAATAAGGTATCTTGGAACGTGTTCGCCCGGCCTGCCAAGCTCCATCATAAAAGGTTCTCCCCAAAAAGCCAGCAGCGCTTCCTTCGCTTCTTTTTCCATACCCACATCAATCATCTGGAAAGCAATATTCTCATCCAGATCACTCCAGATGGGCTCCGGCACCTTGTTCCGGCCGTCGCATTTCTGTATTTTAGGCCATACCTCCCGGTCCCAAATATCTTTCATGGAAGGTCTCAGTACAAAAACAATTTTGGTGGTCCTGGAGCTTTCTATCGAAGGTTTTAACAGCCCGTTAAAAACATCCTGGGAACTGAACATGGTGCAGCAGGCGTTAAACCACCACACCTCTCCCCTGTTTTTCAAGGCGAATTCCTCAGTATAGGTGAAAAGCTCGCTTGGTTTAATGAGTTCCACATCCGGGGCCACGGCCAGTACGTTATGGCTGATAATTTTCAGGTCTTCTTTAAATTCTTCGCCTCTAAGTGAATCCTGCAGGGCGTGCAGAGCCAGAAGTAAAAGCAATAGGGAAATAAGATAGGTTTCAGGAATCAGGCCCAGGTGATGAAGAACAATAGCGCCTACACTGGCAATAATTAAAGCTATGACATCCAAATTTTTGAGTATGTTCTTCCACTTTCCCGTTGCAGCCATTCTCTAACCTCGTGTTAAGCTTTTACCCCGGCAGGCTTTGGAGAGCTTAAATCTTAGCGGCAAACGCTTCCCCTAAAGCCTCACAGGATTGGAGATCTTCGGGAGTAGGATCATATTGCGCCCTGATCCCCTCAGAAACTATTTCGATACCGGATTCCTTTAATCCTTCTTCAAGGATTTTAACCGATTCACCGCTCCAGCCGTATGAGCCGAAAGCCGCCCCGATCTTATTCTTAAACTTCATCCCTTTGACCATCTCCAGCAGCGCCGCTAAATCGCTGAGTATACCCTTGTTGATGGTGGAACTGCCCACGATCAACCCCCTGGCCTTGAATATCTCCATAATCACATCATTTCTGTCCGACGCGTTCCCCATCAGTCATTTCGACCCGACCGACTGGACCTATGGCGAACCTTCCAACGGGATAAATTTCCACATGGAATGACTGCCCACAGTAGGAAACCGCTGATTCCACTGGCTGCCAGTAAGCTGATCAAGGCAGAGTCAATAAAAAAATATTTCTTATTCATTTTCATATTAAAATTTTTTCCTCAAAATATTTATTTTATTCAAATTTGTTTATTTAAAAACACGTGGCACTTTTGACATATTATCGTGATGCGTTGTATTATTGTTATGAAAAGATGTACATAAAATATGGCTGCTGTTCTTGGTATCAATAATGATTTTTTACGGAGGGATGCTTTATACCTGGTAAGATTATATCCATCAATATCAGTGCCCAAAAAGGAATTGAAAAAGACAGTGTTAAAGAAGTCAAGGTTATTGAAAACTGGGGCTTAGAAGGTGATGCTCACGCAGGTGATTGGGACAGACAGGTCAGTGTCTTCCCCATCGAAGCTTTAGATAAGGTCCCCAGTTATAAGATTAAAGAAGTGCTAAGTGGCGGCTACACAGAAAATTTTACCATAGCAGGCATACCTTTAGAGAACTTAGTCATAGGGAAGACTTTGTTATTGGGCGAAGCGGAGATTACAATATTGCAAGTTGGCAAAGATGTATTTAAAGATCAGGGAAGACCGTACATTGTTAGCAGAGAAGGCAGATTTGGGAAAGTAACTAAAGGAGGTAAGGTAAAAACAGGTGATAGGGTAAAGGTTAAAACTTGAAAGTATTTTTAGAATGAATGTGGGAGTGGTTATTATGGAGGAAGCTGTTGAAAAAGAATATATCTTAAATATGCGGGGCAGGTACAGCGACACCGCGATAGATCATGCCAGAAACCCCCGTAATGTGGGAAACATATCAAATTGCGACGGTTTTGGACAGGATACTGGTGAATGCGGGGATACCTTAGGTATATGGCTGAGTGTTAAAAACGACAGAATAACTAAGGCTACTTTTTGGACTGACGGATGTGGAGCAACTATCGCCTGTGGCAGTATGGTCACCGAACTGGCCAAAGGTTGCCCGGTGGAAGAGGCCAAAAAAATCGACCAGGATACAATTTTAAATGCTCTGGGTGGGTTACCTGAAGATCATGTTCACTGCGCGGCCATGGCGGCTAATACTTTCTCCATGGCTATACAAGATTATCTAGAGTTGGCAAAGTTTCCGTGGAAGAAAGCATATTTGAAATAATCCCTGTCTTATTCTTTCAGTATGGCTTTGGCTGCGTGATTGCTCCCCTGCAATCCGGCCTGGCTATACTTTTTTTATCTTTAAAGTACAACATTGTTGACACTAGTTCATAAAGAGAGATATAATCATTTTTAAACGATGACCATAATTAATCAGGTCACTTGAGCATTAGTCTGGAAGGGGTGAGGCCTTGAAAGTGGCTGTTACATCCATGGGTCAGAACTATTATTGCATTTTATAACAAGGGGAGGAGACAATCTAATATGCAACAGGATTCAAACTGCGGCTGCGATGCCAAGGGAACTTGTGGAGGAGAACAAAACACCGCGAGTAATGACGAGCCTAATAATGCTCCTGAAAAACTGGCCATAAATAATTTTAGCAGTGCTAAAAATGTTATTGCCGTCATGAGCGGAAAAGGCGGTGTCGGCAAATCATCTGTTACATCCCTGCTGGCCAGCGGCTTCAGAAGAAAAGGTTATGAGGTAGGGGTGCTGGATGCGGATATCACCGGTCCCAGCCTGCCAAAGATGTTTGGGGTAAAGGGACCAATAGAAGGTACACCATTTGGGATGCACCCGCTTGAAAGCTCTACCGGCATCAAAGTAATGTCAATAAATTTACTCATGGAACAAGAAGACGAGCCTGTTATCTGGCGCGGTCCTTTGCTGGGCAAAATAGTCGGGCAGTTTTGGACAGATGTTGTTTGGAACGACCTGGACTACCTTTTTGTGGATTTGCCTCCCGGGACAGGTGACGTGCCACTCACAGTGATGCAGTCTCTTCCCTTAAACGGATTTATTGTAGTGACCTCGCCTCAGGAACTTGCGACAATGATCGTAAAGAAAGCGATAAAAATGGCCCAGCTTATGAATATACCCATACTCGGTCTGATTGAAAATATGAGTGGTGCGATATGCCCGAAATGTGGAGAAGAATTTGAGTTGTTCGGACCGGGCCATGGTGAAGAAGTGGCAGAGTCTTTCAACATAAAGTTCCTCGGCAAGTTGCCTATTGATCCGAATCTTTCAAAACTCTGCGACCAGGGTAAAATTGAAGAGTATGAAAGCAGCCTTTTTACTGAATTCATACCCGGACAACTGGTTGTGAAGGAGGGTGACGTTTAGATCATTATAAGAAGCACAAGCTAATATTGACTCTTTCTTTATTAGCCGATATTATTCTTGTGAAACATATTTCAAACTTAGTGACAGGAGTGTTAAAAAAATGCCCAGGCCGCCAAAATGCAGGAGAGTGGAACAGCTTCCAGGGTATACTTATTTTAAGCCGGCAGGCGTCCCCTTGTCGGAACTTTCCGAGATTGTGCTGTCGGTGGAAGAACTTGAGGCTATCCGCTTTAGAGACCTGGTAGGCCTGGACCACGAAGTATCCGCTGAGAAGATGTCTGTTTCCAGACCCACTTTTCACAGAATACTGGCATCCGCCAGGCAGAAGATAGCTCAAGCCCTGGTAAACGGGACAGCCCTTAGAGTAACCGGAGGCAACTTCAAGCTGACCCAGTATAACCTGAAGTGCCTGGCCTGTGGACACCAGTGGGAGGGAACCATCTGCCGCAGGCTGACTGTGTGCCCCCTTTGTTACGGCAAAGACTGGGAAAAATTTGATTTAAAATAAATGGAGGTATACACACAATGAAAATTGCCATGCCACACTTGGAAGGAAAAGTAAACCCACACTTTGGGACCAGCCGTGAATTTGTTGTAGTAGAAGCGGAGAACGGTCAAATAAAAGGTAAAAAAATTATTACCAATGAAGTAATGCACAACCACGGCGGGCTGGCCATGATGCTGAAAGCTGAAGGGGCCGAAGTGGTAATAACCGGCGGTATCGGCAGGCCTATGGCCGATGCGTTACAAACGGCTGGTTTTAAAGTAATTATAGGGGCAGCGGGAGATGTGGAACAGGTCGCCGGAGCTTATCTCAGCGGCAGCCTTGTTACCGGTGGAGTTAGCTGCGACTGTGGCGGACACCACGGTCATTGACATTAATAAAAGCATCCGTTCAATAACAAATGAGCGTGACTTAATACGTCGCGCTTATTTGTTTGAAATGATTAGATAAGGAGCCTGAAACTTTGGGAACTCCATCCAGCACCCGGGTTGCATTGTACTCAGTCTTTCTTAATCTAACAATAACGGCGGGCAAAGGAGTTCTTGCCTACCTTTCAGGCAGTACGGCCCTTTTTGCTGAGACAATTCACAGCACCTCTGACCTGGTTGCAAGTTTTGCGACTTTTATAGGGATATATATTTCTCATCTTAAAGGGAGCACTTTCCCCCTGGGACTATATAAGGTGGAAAATTTTGTTGCCTTAATATCCGCCGGGGTTATTTTTTTTGGTGGATATGAAATTATAAGGGAGAGTTACTTCGGAAAAAAACCTGCCGATTTGCATTATCTCCCCCTCGCCTTCACTGGATTGTTGTTGCTGTCCGCTATAGTATTCTTTTTTACGAAATATGAATCGAAAAAAAGTGAAGAGTTTAATTCCCCAGCCCTCAGGGCAGACGCCAAGCATCTGCTTACGGATATAGCATCTACATTAACAGTACTGATGGGATTAACCGGAACGTGGCTCGGCTATTCATTTTTTGACCGTTTGGCAGCAGTGATTGTAGTTATCTTTATCGCCCGTTCAGGCTGGCGAATTTTTGTTGATGCCATGAAGAGTTTGCTGGATGCTTCGGTTGAACCTGCAACGCTGGACATAATCCGCCGGGTGGTCAGCAGTGACCCACGGGTCCAAGATATAAATTCAATCATTGCCCGCAACTCCGGGAGTGTAGTTTTTATATACCTCAATCTTTCACTTAACCTGAAAAGTCTAAAGGATGCCCATGCCGCCAGCGAACAAATAGCGAATGCGGTACGGGCAACTGTTCCACATGTTGAAAATATTCAAATCCATTACGAACCCAAAAAAAAAGACTACCTTCAGGTGGCAGTACCTCTTTCAGACCAGAGCGGAGCGATTTCCGATCACTTTGGCAAGGCTCCTTTCATAGCCATAGTAAAGGTAGGGCGTCAAAGCGGTGAGGTTTTGGAACAAACCATTCTCCCAAACCCTTTCAAAACAGATGAAAAGGCAAAAGGAATAAACCTTTGCAGGTTTTTGATCCAAAAGGGAGTTGATGTTATTTACACTTGTGAACCATTAGAGGGTAAAGGTCCGGGACATTTTATTGAAGCATCGGAAATAAAGCTTCAGCTCACTAACCACAACCAATTATCAGATGTTTTGGGGGACAAAAGGTACTTGGAGAATTAAAATGCAGTTTTAGAATAGCGCAAACAATTCAACAAATATGAATCCGAGGTTTGTGATAAAAAGATTAATAAATACTTTCAGGTGGACTAAAAATGTTTAATATTATACTATTTATTCTGGCCTTACTAGCTGTCATATATTCTTATAAACGCGACTGCACCAAAACGAAGCAAGCTCTTAAAATTGCCTATAGATCTTTTATAAATTTACTGCCTGCCATGCTGGGCATAATCGGACTGATCGGCCTGGCGCTGGTGTTGGCGCCCGGTGATTTAATAGCTAAACTATTTGGCGACAACAGTCTAACCGGTATAATGCTTATTTCTTTGATCGGATCGGTAACCCTGATCCCCGCTTTTATCGCCTTTCCCCTGGCAGCCTCGCTCATTAATGCAGGAGCGGGCATCACCGCCGTTTCCTGTTTTATAACCACATTACTGATGGTAGGTATAATCACCGCTCCTATGGAAGCTGAAATTTTTGGCAAAAAATTCATGCTCTATAGAAATGGCGTGGGTTTTGCGCTGGCCTTAATCATTGGTTTTTTGATGGGGGCGATTCTTCAGTGAAGCAGTTACTTAAAAAATACACGCTGTTTATAATTGTTGTCTTTGCTGTTCTGCTCTTGTGGAAATATGAGCCGGCCAAGGGCGAAGCGGCCGTCACAAGTACTTTAAATTACCTGGTTGAAATGCTGCTCTTCATACCGCCGATAATGATTCTGGTAGGTTTGCTGGATGTCTGGGTGCCGCGCCAGATTGTTGAGCAAAATGTAGGACCACAGTCCGGCGCCAGGGGCGTAGTTATTTCCATTCTGGTAGCTACAGCTGCCGCGGGACCATTATACGCCGGGTTTCCCGTTGCGGCCGCCCTGTTAAAAAAAGGCTGCCGGTTAGCAAATGCGGTAATCTTTATCGGCACCTGGGCAACTATAAAAATTCCGATGTTGATGATGGAAATCAAGTTCCTGGGCCTGCCGTTCGCCCTGACCAGGTTTTTACTGACTGTGCCCGGGATTATCTTTACCGGCTACCTGGTCGAGTTCTTATTAGCCGGCAGGCAAAATATTAACAACAGAGCATAATAAGGCCACCTGCCCTGACGGCATCCACTTATAACACTCAGTGAAACAGCTGATTTCTTCTACATCACAGACAAGCCTGCCTTTAGAATCCAAACTCCCGGCGGCCAATCTATCTTTTTGAGCTCCTCTGCTACATTAACGCCCACACCATCGTCGCTCATTAACACATTGCCTATGCCAGATCATAGTATGTAAAAAGTCTGTCTTGAACCTCCCCTGACTGAAGTCAGGGGATTCCGGGTTTTACTTCCCGTGAACTCCGTGCCTGGTCCGGGTACGCGGACGAAGAAGTAATTGAGCCGTAAGCTCTACTGCTTACCAGTATGCGGTTGGACCCGTACACCAGCGTTCGCCGTAGTTACCGGTAACAAGCAACCAGCGGGTTCGTGCCTGATCCACTACCTCCATATAGGTGGTATGGACGCCTGCCCCGTCTCCGGGTGGGCTTCTGTATAGGCTTGGGACCTATACAGCATGTAATAAAAATGTCATGAACAGTGTTTAAGCCTGAGAATTAACCCAATACCCAGGGCTCCCAAAAAGTCAGCGTTGACACCCTGTATGCCACAGTTTGTACAACGGGCAAGGTCTACGCCTTGCTCTTTACCAGGAGTATATCGTTCGATTGATAGGAACCCGCAGTATGGGCACCGGGCTGATGTGTTTTTGGGGCTTACCCTGCTGGTTACTATACCAACATGCAAACCCTTGTACTTGGTATACCGGAATATCCGGCCTTTCACCCAGTGGCCTAACTTCCGGTTTAGCCAATGGGACTTCGTTCCTTTCTCGGGCTTTAAGTTATCCAGATACTCGAACACAATTATCTTGGCTTCGTGGTCTTTGGCAAAGTTTACTATCTGCCGGGATACACGATGGGCTATGTTGTTATTGAAGCTGGATACTTTATCCCACAGGTCTTTTGCAAAACGTTCGCCTTCGCGAATAACTTTGGTCTGCATCTGCAAGCTGACTATCTTCTCAAGATACCGCTTCCTAAGGTGGCTATCTTGCGCACCGGAGATAAACTTCGTCGCGTAGACCCTGCCTTTGATATCTTGAATGGCCAT
>JBAZQW010000033.1:0-14128 GCA_041645005.1 Desulfotomaculaceae bacterium
AGCCGAAGCGCTGCACGGGGATCTCCCCCAGTCCAAGCGGGACACGGTGATGCGGCGGTTTAAGGACGGCACCATTGAGGTGCTGGTGGCTACTGACGTTGCCGCCAGGGGCCTGGATATTTCCGACGTGACCCATATCTATAACTTTGACATCCCCCAGGACCCGGAGGGTTATGTCCACCGCATCGGCCGCACCGGCCGTGCCGGTAAAGCAGGCATGGCCATCACTTTTGTTACGCCGAGAGAGATCCACCACTTAAGGCTTATTGAAAACATGATCAGGGGAAAAATAGCGCGCAAGCCCATTCCGACCATTAAAGAGGCCATTGAGGGGCAGCAGCGCCTGACCGTGGATAAACTACTGCTCGCCCTGGAAAATGGAGACACAGGCAACTACAAGGGGTTGGCTGAGAGTTTGCTGGAGGAGAATGACGCGGTTGCCCTTCTGGCGGCAGCGTTAAAGGTGTTGACCAAAGAATCCGACCAGACCCCGGTGACACTAACCGAGGAGCGCCCGCTCAGGGTCAGGCAGGATAAATATAAAAAACCCGCGCCGGGAAGATACGCCCAGAGCGGAGGCGCCAAAAAAGGCTCCAACCGTGCTGGCGGCCACCCGTCGCCACGGGGGAAAAGCAGGTTTGGCAACCGTGCTTTCTAACACAGTTAAATCTTTCCAACAGAGCGAATAATTTTAAATCTTACAAACCAGGGGAGCCTTAATGGTTCCCCTGGTTTAGTTTTCAGTTTATATTCAGGATGCCATGGGAGCGGTATTTTAATAATTTTTTTGCAATTCCGTTAAGTTGTCAACTTTTAGGGCCGATTTTAGATACAAGGGCAGCAAACCGGGGTGGTTCAACTACTATGACCGCGCCCGGGATGTGCAGGTTGGTGAAACAGTGCAAATAACCTACCTGGATCCTTTTCCGGAGGAAATAGATGATGAAATCCCCCTGGAGATAAAAGTTACAAAATGAGTCAGCTTTCCACAGTCGAGAGGAAGCATTAATGGAGTATGTTATTAGAAAAGTCAGTGAAGAAGACGGGAAAGATATAACAGATATTTTTCCTGGAAACATTCAAACGGACGGCGGAACTGACCTATTTTATTTTACCCATGCATATAAGTAAAGGATTAGGAACAAAGCTATTGAATGTACTAATTAAAGAAGCGAAAAGAAAGGGCTTTGATACTTTACTGGCAAGTATTTCTTCGCTGAATGAAATAAGTTTAAATTTTCATCTAAAAAACGGGTTTACAGAATGCGGCAGGTTTAAACGCATAGGGAAAAAATTTGGCCAGGATTTTGATGAGGTTTGGATGCAAAGGTTTATATAATTTAACAGGGCAGGAAGCATGTTCTATCAGAGAAAACTTGCAAACTTCTTTTAAAGGGAATGATCAGCATGCGTAAATTTGTAGTTGGGGTAATGGGCGGCGGCGATAATATTTCACCGGAAAACTTGGCGCTGGCATACCAGTTGGGGGCATTGATCGCCAAAGAGGGATGGGTGCTGCTCAATGGAGGCAGACCAGCAGGTGTGACGGAGGCATCGGCTAAAGGAGCAAAGGATAACGACGGGCTAACTGTGGGCATTTCGCCAGACAGCAGCAGCCAGGGGACCTCTTCATATATCGATATTGTTATAGTAACCGGGATGGGGGACGGGCGGAATTACCTGAATGTCCTTTCCAGCGATATCATCGTGGCGCTGCCAGGTAAAGCCGGAACGATTTCAGAGATAGCGCTTGCTTTAAAAAGCCGGAAAAAAGTTATATTGCTGAATTTTAATACCGGCAAGCTGTTTGATTTTTACCGGGTTAATGGTTTTCTAAAGTCAGCGGAGACTGCGGAAGAAGCGATCCTGCTGATCAAGGGCGGGACACGCTGAAGCTTTTGGGGCCAGGCACACCTTTGTGGATTGTTTGCCAGCTCAGTGATACCAATATTTTTAAGGTGCCGGAGTTGTCAAACCGCTTGCAGTCAAGCCGAAATAAATGTATAATGTTTGTTGCGTAGTGCACGGAGAGATGGCCGAGTGGATGAAGGCGCACGCCTGGAGAGCGTGTGGACGGGTAACTGTCTCCAGGGTTCGAATCCCTGTCTCTCCGCCATTTTTAAAGGTATTGCCGTGCTAGACGGGGAGGTAGCGGTGCCCTGTACCCGCAAACCGCTGTAGCGGGGTCGAATTCCTGCCCCAGGGTTTAGCTTGTGGGGTCCGGCTCCCGTAAGGGGCGTAGACGATTGGGTCTCGTGCGACGGAGCTTCCTGAACCGTGTCAGGTCTTGACGGAAGCAGCACTAAGGGAAATACTCCGGGTGCCGCGAGGGCGCCTGGTCCGAGCTACCTGCGGGTTTATCGCCCGGAAGTTAATATTCAAAGGCAGGTGCACGGCATAATTTTTGTATACCGCCCCCATAATTTTTGGGAGGCGGTTCTTATTATATTAACAGGAAATGTGTATTGATCGACGAACTATAAAGGTAAAATATAGTGTAGGAGTGTTAGAAAGGAATCCTCTATGACTTATCTGGCTTTATACAGGCAATGGCGGCCCCGCACATTCGGAGAAATCATCGGGCAGGAACATATCACCCGTACCCTGAAAAATGCCGTGGGGTCCGGCAGGACTGGACACGCCTATCTTTTTTGCGGCACCCGCGGCACCGGTAAAACAACCACGGCCAAGGTGCTGTCCAAAGCGTTGAACTGCGCCGGACGCGAAGGGCCTGAACCCTGTAACCGCTGTGAAAGCTGTAAGAACATCAATGAGGGGCTTTCCGTTGATGTGATTGAAATAGACGCCGCTTCCAACCGCGGTATCGACGAAATCAGGGATTTGAGGGAGAAAATCAAGTTCGCTCCCACCATGGGGCTATTCAGAGTGTATATTATTGATGAAGTGCATATGCTTACCAACGAAGCCTTCAACGCTCTTTTAAAGACACTGGAGGAACCTCCCCGGCACGCGGTTTTAATCCTGGCCACCACAGAGCCGCACAAGGTACCCCTGACCATACTGTCCCGCTGCCAGCGTTTTGATTTCAGGCGCATCCTTCCTTCCGATATCATCAAGAGATTGAAAGAGGTAGCCGCAGGAGCTAATCTGCAAGTGGAGGAGGAAGCCTTAAGGTTGATTGCCCGGGCCGCCGAGGGGGGGCTCAGGGACGCGCTGAGCATCCTGGACCAGAGCGCCGCTTTTGGAGAAATGAGAGTGACGGCCGGGGACGTTCACAACATTTTAGGAACGGTCAGGATTGACGCTTTAAACAGGATGGCCGGACACCTGTGCGCCGGGGAGACAGGCCCGGCTTTGCGCCTGGTGGCGGAGCTTACAGGTGAGGGGAAGGATCTGCGCCTTTTTGCCAGGGAGTTGGCCGGTTATCTACGGGCGCTTCTCCTGGAAAAGATTGCTCCAAATTCTTCGGTGGAGGAAGCCTGGGGGGAGCCCGCTCAAATAATGGCCATGGCGGCAGGATTTTCCAAGGAAGGCCTGGTGCGTGCGGTGGAAATCATGGCTGAGGCGGAGCAGAATATGAAGTGGAGCGCCATGCCGGTAATCGTGCTGGAGCTGGCTCTGGTCAGGGTCTGCAGCGGCGAGGCCCTTTCAGACGCGAGTTCGTTGTCGGCCAGGCTGGCAGCAGTTGAAGAAAAACTGAAAACACTGGGCGGCCTGGCGGGCGTTGAGATGAAAACACGGACGTCTGCCCGTGACAGCAGGCTTTTACAGACAGAAAGCCGGACAGTTTCGCCCGGAGCTGTAAAAAAGGCCGTTCCTGAAGGAAAAACTGATTTCGCCGGGGCTGGCGCCAACCCTGACCAGGCAGCTGCACCGATGGACAAGGATAAGGATGTGACCCGGTCCCAGGAGCCGGATTTGGCAGTAAAAGAGGCTGACCTGCAGGAAGGTGAGATTTCTCTGGAAAAGGTCCAGCAGGCCTGGGCTGATGTTATGAATATCATGCGCAAGGAGCGCCTGCCGCTTTATCACAACTATTTAAAAGCGCAACCCC
Source organism: Desulfotomaculaceae bacterium (assembly GCA_041645005.1). Taxonomy (GTDB): domain Bacteria; phylum Bacillota; class Desulfotomaculia; order Desulfotomaculales; family Pelotomaculaceae; genus Pelotomaculum_B. The sequence goes on from JBAZQW010000033.1 coordinate 4,016, forward strand.
TGGCGATAAATGGCAGGGGCCTGGTTGTGGGCTTTCCCGGGAGTGATGTGCTGGACAGGGAAATAGCTGAGCGCGCCGACAATAAGAAATACCTGGAAAACATTTTGGGCAGGTTATTGCAAGGGGAGTGGCAGCTGACTTTTAAATATTACCAGGGGAAAACAAGTCTGGCAGAGAAAGAACCGGTTGCCAGGGACGCGGTTGTTGAGGTGAAGAAGCGTTTCGGGGGAGAGGAAATTATTTTAGACGACGAGGAACAGGGAACGTTATTTTAATTAAATCAAAGGGGGATTATAAATGATGGGCGGTAACATGAACAAAATGATGAAGCAGGTCCAGAAGATGCAGCAGGATATGCTTAAGCTGCAGGAAGAACTGGCCAGCCGTACGGTGGAAAGCAGCGCCGGGGGTGGCGCGGTGAAAGTAGTAGCCAATGGAAAAAACGAGGTTATATCTGTGGAAATAAAGCCCGAGGCGGTTGACCCGGAAGATGTGGAAATGCTGCAGGACCTGATTACCGCTGCTGTAAACGAAGCGCTGAAAAAGGCACAGGAATTAGTGTCTGAAGAAATGGGCAAACTCACCGGCGGGCTGAAAATACCCGGTTTATTTTAGAAATGAATTATTACGCCAAGCCAGTAGCCAGATTAATAGACGAGCTTTCCAAGCTTCCGGGCATCGGCCCTAAAACAGCGCAACGACTGGCCTTTCACCTGTTAAACGCTGCTCCCGAGACGGCTGCGGGTCTGGCCTGGGCTATAGAGGAGGCCAGGCGCACCGTTGGGTACTGCCGGGTATGCGGTAATTTTACCGATGAGGACCCCTGTTTCATTTGCCGGGATGAGCGGCGCGGGGGGGATGTCCTGTGTGTTGTGGAAAGACCGAGGGACGTGGTGGCAATGGAAAAGGCCAGAAGCTTTAAAGGCCTTTATCATGTGCTGCACGGGGCCATCTCGCCGATGGAAGGGATAGGCCCGGAACAACTGCGCGTCAGGGAACTGCTAAAGCGTCTGGAAGGCGGGGGTGTAAGCGAAATCATCCTGGCTACCAACCCCAATGTGGAAGGCGATGCCACCGCTTTGTATCTGGTCGGCCTGATTAAGCCACTGGGCCTGCTGGTGACAAGAATTGCCCACGGCCTGCCCGTGGGCGCCGATCTGGAATATGCGGATGAGGTAACTCTTTGTATGGCATTGGAAGGCAGGCGGGAAATGAAATAGGAATATTTTTCATTCCGGGCCATATAATGGTGCTAAGGAGGTGCACAGGCTTTGGAATGGAAATTGGTTACGATCGGGTTATTAGGGCTTTTCGGAATTTATCTGCTGGGGACAGTGTTGTTTCGCCCCTTGAAATTTCTAATCCGTCTGGCCGCCTGGGCCCTGCTGGGTGGAGTCCTGTTGGCGGCGATCAATACGGTATTCGGTCAGTTCGGCTTTCACATCGCCATCAATCCCGCGACAATACTGACCGCCGGCATTCTTCAACTGCCGGGGGTGGCGCTTTTAGTGCTGCTGAACTGCTTGTTGATGGGCTGATAAAAATGCATTTAAATTGCACATAAATAAATCACTTGAAGGGGACAGTTAATTCTGTTCCTTTTTAATTTTCACGGCATATACCACTTAAAAAAACAGGGAGATAAGCATACTAATGACAGACCGGATCGTGGAGGCGTACGTAGGCGAATATGCGGCGGGCAAGAGTGAGAGCGCTATAAACCGCGCCCTGGAAGTGGTCCGGCAGGGCAGGAAGGTTACCCTGGTTGACCTGGATCTGGTTGAGCCTTTTTATACCCTGCGACCCCGCTGCGGGCTATGCGTGGAAAAATGCCCTGTGGATTGCATAGACTGGAGCGATATCCTGGGAGTTTACGGTACACCCTCGGTTAAAGCGGACAACAGGTGTATCGCCTGTGGTATCTGCCAGAATGTGTGTCCGGATTGCGGATAAACATTGAGAGAGACCCGAAAGCAAGGTCTCTCTCACCAAATCAAGGTGGGCTTCATATTTTAGATCAGGATGTTTCTTTTTTCAATCTGGCACCGGGTGGTGAAAGCTGGTGGCTGTGGAATCACCTGCCTGTATTCTTTGCCGGCAATTCCGCCGGGACGATAAAAAGGGTCTCTGTGTGAGAGGCAACTATATTTGCCCCGCCTGCGAAGCAAGGATTATCTCCCTTACCAGGAATGATCCGGATTACGATATTTATATATCGGGGCTTAAAAAAATTTGGTCGGGATTTAGCGCATGAGCATTGAATTGTTGTTTTTTTTGGCTGAGACGAATGTACCTGTGAGCCAGTTCAAGATCCTGTTTGATTAAATGGACAGTGGACAGCCCTACACCTGTTTTTGACGCGACTTCTTGATCCGAAAAACCGTGTTTCCAAGCCCTGATCAGTTTACCGACGTTGGTGCGGTATTTTTTGGACAGGGTTTTTTCGTCTATTTTATCAGGAAAATAACCGATCACAAGTACCACCCCTCTTTTTAAAAAGATCTATTTTTGATATTGTAGCCCGGAATTGATCATCTATAAGATTAAACTGCTGGTAAAATTAAAGGATATCCTTGGTAACAGCGCTTCTCTTATGATAAAATTAAGCTTTAGTAAAAGCTGTATTTTTTTAAAATAATTTCTGACGGAGGTTTTTGTTTTTTTGCATAGCAGGCAGAGCAGGGCGCCTCTTTTTGAAGCTCTTGTAAAACACGCTGCAAAAAGCCCGGCCGGTTTTCATATCCCTGGTCACGGGCAGGGCAAGGCGCTCCCGACAGAGCTGCTTACGCTCGGGGGGCAAGCATTTTTCGCTTTTGACCTGACTGAACTGCCGGGACTTGATGATCTGCACAACCCTCATGGACCTATAGCCCGAGCACAGGAACTGGCGGCAAAAATCTACGGGGCTGACCGGAGTTTTTTTCTTGTTAATGGTACTTCGGTTGGCATTCAGGCGATCCTGACCGCACAGGCGGGGCACAGGGAAGTGATCGTGCCCAGAAACGCCCACCGCTCGGTACTGGGAGGATTGGTTATTGCCGACGCCGATCCGGTATATGTTTTGCCGGAAATCATTCCTGAATTCGGGGTGGACTGCGGTGTGCCGCCTCTTAGAATCCGGCAGGCACTGGAAAGTCATCCCGGCGCGGCGGCAGTCCTGGCGGTTTGCCCCAACTTTTACGGGGTGCTGTCAGACCTGGCCGGGCAGGCCTCGGCTGCCCATGAGGCGGACAAGCCCATTTTTGTAGACGAAGCGCACGGCGCCCACTTGCGCTTTCACCCCGGTTTGCCGGCGGATGCCATGGCAGCGGGCGCGGACGCCGCAGTCCAGAGCACCCATAAACTGGGGGGCTCGCTGGGTCAAAGCTCCATCCTGCACTTAAGGGAAGGAATTGTGGACAGTGACGCGGTCGCTGCCGCCTTGCGCCTGCTGCAAACCACCAGTCCGTCTTACCTCCTGATGGCCTCTCTGGATCTGGCCAGGCGGCAGATGGCCCTGCAGGGAGAATTCCTTCTCGAGAATGCGCTTGAATTGTCCCGGTATGTACGTGAGCGTTTGTCCAGGATTAAAAGTCTGCGTATATTAACAGGTGATTACCTGCCGGAAGGCTGTTTCGGGCTGGATCCAACCAAACTTGTCATTTCAGTGCGGGGACTCGGCCTGACCGGCTATCAGGTCAGCGGACTGCTGGCCGGGCGATACAACGTTTTTATGGAGATGGCGGACGCCGGCAATATAGTTGCTTTTATTGCTATCGGCTCAACTCAGGGGGAGTGCGACGCGCTGGTAAACGCGCTGGAGGACATCGCCGCCAGGGATAGACTCCCTGCTATTACGGCGCTGCCAAACGTGCCGGCAAGCTTCATAAAAAGGATGAAGCCCCGGGAAGCCTGGTTTTCCCGGTCGCGGAAGGTACCCCTGGCTGAAGCGAGGGGCAGGATCTGCGCGGAGACGGTGGCTGTTTACCCTCCCGGTATTCCTGCCGTAAACCCGGGGGAAGAAATAACGGCGGAAATTTATGAATATCTGACACTGGTGAGCGGGATGAGGCTGCCCTGCCAAGGGCCATCCGATCCCACATTAAAAAGTATAAAAATTGTGATAGAATAGGATGTAGGGTTTTATGAAGGGGAAGTTTATTGTTTTTGAAGGTATTGACGGGTCAGGCAAGACAACCCAGCTCAACCTTCTGGCTGAAGATCTGAGAAGCCGGGGTTTCACTGTTTTAGACACCAGGGAACCAGGCGGCACCAGGGTGGGAGAATCCATCAGGGAGATTTTACTAAACCCGGCTTACGGCGAATTGGTCCCTAAGGCTGAAGCGCTGCTTTACGCCGCTGCCAGGGCGCAGCATGTCGCCCAGGTGATTTTACCCGCGCTGAATAAAGGTGCGATTGTGCTCTGCGACCGGTTTCTTGATTCAAGCCTGGCCTATCAGGGATTCGGGCGGGGTATTGGAGTAAATTTACTGAAACGGATCAATGAACCGGCGACGGATGGCCTGGTTCCGGATTTGACGATTATCCTGGATTCCGGGATTGAGAACGGAATGGACCGGATCAGTCAGTCGGGTCGGGATGTTGACCGGATTGAACGGGAGGCCCGTACCTTTCACCGCAAGGTCAGGTCGGGCTACCTGGAACTGGCCGCCCGTGAGCCATGCCGCTACAGAGTAATCAACGCCAACAGGCCGGTCGGACAAGTGTACGCGGATGTTCTGATATCGGTGGAGGAAAATTTAAATGCTTTTCCTAAAAAAGATAGCCGGACATAAACAGGTTGTGAGAATGCTCACCAACGCCATTTGCCATGACCGGGTGGCACATGCCTATCTATTTGCCGGTCCCGAGGGGGTCGGCAAGGAGACAGTCGCCCTGTCCTTTGCCCGGGCTTTGCTCTGCTCCAGACCCGTTGACGGGGACGCCTGCGGGGTTTGCCGTACGTGCCGTCAGATGGAAAGCGGCAATCACCCTGACTTTTATTCCGCCGGGCCGGGCGGCGCATCCATTAAAATCGAACAGATCAGAGAAATTCAGCGCAGGGTTCCTTACCGCGCTTATCAGGGCGGCCGTAAGCTTTTTTTGATCCGGCAGGCCGAATCTATGACAGCTGAGGCAGCCAACTGCCTGTTGAAAACGTTAGAGGAGCCTCCGGAAGACACGGTGTTCATTCTGATTACAGCACGACCTCAGCTTCTTCTACCTACAACTATTTCGCGCTGCCAGCAGGTTTTTTTTAAAAACATCCCGCTGCCTGAATTAATCGAGGGACTGGTAGTGCTGCACGGTATGGCTAAGGAAGGCGCGCTGTTGCCCGCCGCTCTCTCAGGCGGAAGTATGGGCAAGGCTTTGGCCTACACATCCGGGTCTTTCCAGGAGAAGCGGCAGACGGTTTACAGATTGTTGGAGGCGCTGGGGGAATCAGGTCCGTGCGAGGCCCTGGAAATGGCTGAAAAAGTTACTGAAAGCAGGGAGAATGCTTATTTTACGCTGGAAATACTATCCTGCTGGTACCGTGACCTGATGGTGTACAGGGAGACCGGGGAAATAGGCTTGTTGTTTAACCCCGATCACGCCGAGATTATTAAAAGAGAATCAGAGCGATTTGAGACCACCACTCTTTTGGAAATAATAGAGAGTATAGACTCTGCCAAAAACAAGATAGAGACCAACATTAACACCAGGCTGGTCCTTGAAGCCTTGTTTTTACGGCTGGGCGGGTTTGCATGTAACTCCAAAAAATTGCCGGGGGCACTGAGTTTTTCTTGAAAACATGATTTGCACTAGGGGAGGGATAGATGCCGGTGGAATTAACAGTTGTGGGAGTACGCTTTAAAAAGGCTGGAAAAATTTATTATTTTGACCCCGGTGAAAACTCGCTGGCGCCGGGGGATGGCGCCATAGTAGAAACCGCCAGGGGAGTTGAGTACGGGCAGGTGGTTACCGGCCCTCTTGAAGTAAAAGAAAGCGATGTGGTCGCACCGCTCAAGAAAGTGATCCGGAAGTCCACAGACCAGGATTATGAACAGCTTTTAATCAACAGGGAAAAGGAAAGCAGGGCGTTTCAGGTGGGTTTGGAAAAAATCGCGGACCATAACCTGCCCATGAAACTTGTAGGTGTTGAACAAACCTTTGACGCCAATAAAATTATTTTTTACTTTACAGCTGACGGGCGCATCGATTTCCGGGAACTGGTCAAAGACCTCGCTTCAGTCTTCAGGACCCGTATAGAGCTGCGGCAAATCGGGGTGCGGGACGAGGCCAAGATGATCGGCGGACTGGGTTGCTGCGGCAGGGTTCTTTGCTGTTCCACCTGGCTGTCTGATTTTGCTTCAGTCTCGATACGCATGGCCAAGGATCAGAACCTGTCTCTAAATCCGACCAAGATTTCAGGTATATGCGGCAGGTTGATGTGCTGCCTCAAGTACGAAAATGAATCTTATGAACAGGCCAGGGAGGATTTTCCGGAGATCGGCAGCCTGGTTGTCACTCCTGATGGGGAAGGCAAGGTCGCCGCTATCAATATTTTTAAAAACAGCCTCAGTGTTGAATTAAAAGAGAGTAAAACCGTGAAAGAATATCTCTGTGAGGAGATAGCACTTAAAGAAGGCCAGGTCAGGAAATGCAGGGGTTGTAAGAAAGAGCCCGCGGAGCAGGCAGGCGAGGAGACCGTTTAATGCAATCATTGTTTAAATTGACCAGGGAAATGGAAATAAAACTGCATGCCCTACTGGCTGAGGTACAGGAGTTGAAAAATAAAGCGCAGGAACTGGAGGAAGAAAACTCCCGGCTCAGAAAGGATCTGGCCGCCCTTTACCGTGAGGGCTTTTGCGGTGAAACCGGAGCGGACACCGGTGTTCCTCACAAAGGGTTTTTTAACTTGCTCGGTCTGTATGACCACAATTTTCATATCTGCAACGCTTATTTTGGCCGCAAGCGTTCGGGCGATTGTCTTTTTTGCATGGCCTTCCTGAGAAAAGAGCAGGAACCTTTCCCTGGTGAAGCCAGTGGGAAGTGAGAAATGGGACGTGGGACGTGAGATTGAAAGATAGTGTCAAGGGTCAAAGACCCTTTAGGAATGCAGGATTTACCCGCGTCCCACGTCTTACGACCTAACAGGAATGCAGTATATACTTGCGTCTCACGTCCCACGACTCAAATTGAGGTGAAAATCTTTGGCTGAAGAACAAAAAGGGGTGCTTTACCTCTGTGCCACCCCTATCGGCAACCTGGAGGACATAACCCTCCGTGCTTTAAGAGTGCTGCGGGAAGCCGACTTGATCGCAGCCGAGGATACCCGCCACACCCGTAAACTGCTCAGCCATTACCAGATTCATACCCCACTTACCAGCTATCACCAGCACAACCGGAAAAAAAAGGGGTACTACCTCCTTGATCTGCTTGCCAGCGGCAAAAGCATTGCCCTGGTATCAGACGCCGGGATGCCCGGTGTTTCCGACCCCGGCTCGGAGCTGGTGACAGGTGCTTTGGAAAAAGGTTGCGGGGTGATTCCGGTCCCCGGTCCCAGCGCGGGTATAACCGCCCTGGTGGTTTCGGGCCTGCCCACAGAGCAGTTTGTTTTTGCCGGCTTCCTGCCCACAGGCAAAAAAGCCCGGCGGGAAAAGATAGAGGAACTTCGCCGGCAGCGGGGAACCCTGATCTTTTATGAAGCTCCGCACCGGCTCAGGGAAACCCTGGGGGAACTCATTAAAGCTTTTGGCAACCGCCCGGCTGCGGCTGCCAGGGAATTGACCAAACGGTACGAAGAGGTTATCAGGGGTCCCCTGGCAGATATTGTGGAACACTTTAAGTTAAACGAGCCCAGGGGCGAATTCACCCTGGTGGTGGCGGGATCCACGGGCGAAGAGTTGACTTCTGAAGATAAATCAATCTTTATCGGACTCAGCGCTCCCGATCACGTTTTTGCAATGGAAGCGGCAGGCATGGCGCGAAAGGAGGCCATTCGCGAGGTCGCCCGGCTGCGGGGCCTACCGAAGAGAGAGGTTTACCGGGCCGTTATTGATGAAAGCAGATGAAAATGGGCAAAAAAAAGAGAGACAGGAAGTCTCTCTCATACATTCGTTAATTAGATCGCTTTGGCGTTTGCAAACATAGTTGTGGCACATTCGCGGCAGACCATTTTGTTTTTATAATGCTGGACGTCGGAAGCGTTGCCGCAGAAAACACAGGCTGGCTCATATTTTTTTAGGATGATCTTCTCCGCATCAACATAAATTTCCAGAGCGTCTTTTTCATCGATTCCCAAAGTCCGCCTTAGTTCAATGGGGATTACCACCCTGCCCAGCTCGTCTACCTTTCTGACAATACCAGTTGATTTCAAATGCTATCCCTCCCTTTGTGACAAATTTCGACAAAATAATTATATTTTTTACAAGTAAATGGTACCAATGATTCCATTAAAAGTCAAGTGGTTTTTGTAAAAATCTACAATAATTTTGTATGTTATCTGGAAACTTGACAAAAAATTGACCTTCATTTAGAATCAGGTTATTGATTATTAAACAGTATTTAATAGGCGATGAAGAGGAAGAGTATGCCGGACGAGGTACCCGGACAGAGAGCGGGACAAGGTGGAAACCCGCCGGGGAAAGCAGGTTGAACATGGCCTCCGAGCCGCGTGGCTGAAATATCAGTAAGCTGCGCCGGGTTTAGCGCCGTTACCAGGCTTGGGTATCGGGAGAAGTTTCCCTGTACCTGATAAGGCCGGGGCCGCAAGGGTCCGGTGAAAAAGGGTGGTACCGCGAGAGTTAATAACTTCGCCCCTGATAAAAACAGAGGCGGAGTTTTTTTATTTCGTTACATATCTTTATGAAAGGAAGGTCAAACATGAGTAAAGGCACATTTTACATCACTACACCGATTTATTACCCGAGCGACAATCTGCATATCGGGCACGCTTACACTACCGTGGCGGCAGACGCCATAGCCCGCTTTAAAAAGCTGACCGGCTTCGATACCCGTTTTCTCACCGGTTCGGATGAGCACGGACAGAAGATTGAAAGGGCGGCCAAAGCCAAGGGAGAGTCCCCCAAGGAGTATGTGGATAAAATCGTTGCGGGATTTCAGCATCTCTGGCAACGGCTGGAGGTGGACTATGACGACTTTATCCGCACCACCGAGCCCCGCCACCAAAAGGTGGTCACGGAGCTTTTTCAGAAGCTGTACGATCAAGGTGATATTTATAATGCCAGCTACGAGGGCTGGTACTGTACACCCTGTGAAGCTTTCTGGGCTGAAAGCAGGCTGGAAGAGGGGAACTGCCCGGACTGCGGCCGGCCGGTGGAATTGCTGCGGGAAGAGAGCTACTTTTTTAGAATGTCCAAATACGCGGACCGCCTGCTAAAACATATTGAAGAACACCCTGAGTTCATCCAGCCCGTCTCCCGGCGCAACGAGATGCTCAGCTTCATTAAGAGCGGCCTGGAGGAACTGTGTGTTTCCAGGACGACTTTTAACTGGGGTATTCCAGTCCCCTTTAACCCCAAGCACGTAATCTATGTTTGGGTGGACGCCTTGACCAACTATATTTCAGCCCTGGGCTACGGCACCGCGGAAGACGGCCTCTTTAAAAAATACTGGCCCGCGGATGTGCACCTGATGGGTAAAGACATCGTCCGCTTCCACAGCATTATCTGGCCGATGCTGTTAATGGCGGCGGGAGTAGAACTGCCCAGGCAGGTGGTAGGCCACGGCTGGCTTCTTTTAGACAGCGGCAAAATGTCCAAATCCAAGGGAAATGTCATCGATCCCCTGGTGCTTATTGATAAGTACGGTGTGGATGCCATCCGCTATTACCTGCTCCGGGAACTGCCTTTCGGATCAGATGGCTATTACAGCGAGGAAGCACTGGTAGAACGGATTAATAAAGACCTGGCCAATGACTTTGGCAATCTTGTAAGCCGTTCCATAGCCATGGTGGAAAAATATTTCAAGGGCAATGTAGAGCCTCCCGGCACGCCTGAAGGGACTGACAGGGAACTTATCAATCTGGCTGAGGATACACCTGCCGCTGTTGACGAATGGATGGATAAGTTGGATCTCTCCAATGCTTTGTCTACAATCTGGCGCCTGGTGGGAAGAGCCAACAAGTAT
>JBAZQW010000034.1:0-14054 GCA_041645005.1 Desulfotomaculaceae bacterium
AAGCTAAAGCACCGGGTAGATTATTATTTCTACACGGTGCATCTAAAATCTTACCCGTTTTGTAATTGGATTAGATGAATTAGTCGAGAAGAAGACTCCCAGGCTATTGCCTATCCTCTTTTGCTTTCCTGATTTTTTTCAGCAATACGGGCAATAGATCTTTTACGTCAGCTACCACACCATAATCCGACACCTGGAAGACAGTCTCTTCAGGGTTGTTGTTGATGTTTATCACTACCCCACTGTCCTTCATACCCACCACGTGGTGGGTCGCTCCGGAAACGCCGAAACCGATGTACACTTTTGGCCGAACGGTTTTTCCGCTGACGCCGATAAGGGTGTGTTCACCCTTGGTCCACCCTTCATCCAGAGCCGGCCTGGTACAACCTACCGCTCCATTCAATTCCCGACCAAGTTCTTCAAGACTCTGCCAAACTTCGGCGCTGCCTACACCCCAACCTCCGGCCAACACGATTTCAGCTTCTTCCAGGGGCAAACCAACCGGCTGCTCCTGCACTACCCGTAAAGCCTTCAAGGGTGATTCATAATGATCCAACACCGCAGCCGACTCCTCCATAATTACACCATGCGGCTCAGACTCTTTTTCCGGCTTTTTAAACATACCCGGCTTTACGCTGGCTATTTGTGGCCGGGTATGGGGGCAAAGAATATCACCCAGGACCCGCCCGCCAAACGCTGGAACCACCTGAACGAATTCTGCCTGTTCATTAAAATACAGATCAACACAGTGTGCCGCCAGGCCGGTTTCCAGTTTAGCCGCCACTGTAGCTGAAAGTTCGCTGCCGCAGTAAGAAGCGCTGAACAGAACTATTGCGGGGGAATATTTCCGGATCAGGTTTTCCAGCACCACTGCGTAGTTATCGTTTTGATAAAGCGCCAGTCGTGGGTCGTCTATTAAAAATACCCGGTCCGCGCCATAGGCAATAAGTTCGTTTCCAAAATCAATACCACTACCCATGACCACGGCAGAAACCGGTAACCCGTCTTTTGCAGCCAGTTCCCTGGCTTTACCTAAAAGTTCAAAGGACACTTCATTAAGTCTCCCTTTAGCTTGCTCCGTGATAATCCAAACTTCACCATGCTGTTTCTCCAAACGGTCCACCCCCTCTAGCTCAACAAGCCTGCTGAATGCAGGACGACAATTATTTTTTCGGCAACCTTTTCAAGTTCACCATCAAGCATTTCAACCTTACGCCCAAGTGGGGGGGTATGCAAACTTCCGGGTTTCGTCGGTGAACCGGCTAAACCCACGACGGCAGGGTCAAGCTGCAAATCGTTCAATCCCCAGACAGTAAAAGGCTTTCCCTGGGCCTGTATTACACCCATCAGCGGAATGTACCGCGGTGTATTGATCTCTCTGACAACCCCTAGCACCATTGGCAGACGGCCCTCATAATCCATATAGCCATTTTCAATCTTAGTCTTTATCTTGAGGATGCCATCTTCCATTACCAGGGCCATCACATGGTTCAGGTGGGGAATTCCCAGCATCTCACCCAATTGGGACGGAACATGGGAAGTTCCTCCGTCAGCGCTTTCGGAACCGGCAAAGACAAGATCGAAATTCTCGATCTTCTTTAACCCGGTTGCCAGCGTCTTGGCAGTCACAAATGTATCTGCACCTGCAAAGAAACGGTCGCTTAACAGGTAAGCCTCGTCAACACCCATGGCCAAACCGTCTTTAAGCACCTCTTTTGCTCCGGGCGGAGCCATGCTAATCAGTATAACTTTGCCACCGTACAACTCCTTTAATTGTATGGCAGCTTCAATGGCATGCTTGTCTGTAGGATTAATTACCATAGGAATTTTATTGCGTTCGAGCAGTTTAGTTTCAGGATTTATAGTGATTTTATCGTAAGATTTAGGATCTGGAACCGGTTTAACACAAACTGCAATATTCATTATTAATATCCTCCCATGAGGCATGGTCGTTTAGATCTTCTCTTCTTGGACTAATGCCTGTTACTTTTTTAACTCGCTGCCAGCTATGACCAACTGCATAACGTGAGATGTACCGCCTGAAGGTATCGACGCTACCGCATCCCTCAGATAGCGGCCAACCGGATAATCGTATATGACACCGTAACCACCCATCAGATCTGTGGTCCGTTTGGCTGCATTAACAGCCGCTTCTGTTGTAAAGTATTTGGCCATGGCTACTTCGGGAGTACAGGGTAGCCCGGCATCCTTCATCCCGACCGCGTTGTAAGTCATCAGTCGTCCCGCCTCATAATCAATTCTGTTTTGAGCGATAATAAACTGAATATTGGTCAGCTTGGCCAGAGGTTTGCCGTAAATTATTCGCTCTTTGGAAAACTTTACGGAATCTTCCAAACAGGCTCGCAGAATCCCCAAACCAATCGCAGCCATTCCGGAACGACCTACTTCACCTATCGTACCCAAGGCAATTTTGGCGCCATCACCAACTTTGCCGAGCACATTACCTTCCGGCACCTTCACGTTGTTCAGGACCACTTCACCCAAGTAAGACCCCCGCAAGCCCGTCTTTTTTTCCTTGCGGCCGGGTGTACAACCAGGCGTATTCTCATCAATCACAACGGCAGATATCACGGGCCGGCCTTTTTCGTCCTCACCCGTCTTAACTGTTACAATATTGATGTCGGCACAGTGCGAGTTGGTGATGAAACATTTGCGTCCGTTCAAAATCCAGCAGCCATCTACAAGTTTGCCGGTAGATTTCTGCCCCGAAAAATCTGACCCGCCACCTTGTTCAGTAACTGCAAGACCTCCAACAGAGCCTGAACATAATTTTGGCAGGTACTTTTTCTTTTGCTCTTCATTCCCCCATGTTTGAATGGCAGCTACACCAAGGTGATGAGTCATCAGGGCCATGGCAAAACCAGCTGAGTAGCGGGCAATTTCTTCTAGAATAATAGCTCTTTCGGTATAGCCCAGGCCTGTACCACCGTAAATGGCTGGTGTAAAAACGCCATTATAGCCTAACCGGGCAGTCATGCTCAACAACTCGACCGGGCAGGTGTCTTCTTCATCAATTTTGCCTGCAATAGGCGCAATTTCTTTCTCAACAAAATCTCTTACAACTTTCCTCAACAGTTCCTGCTGCTCGGAGAATTTTAACATACCCATCCTCATCCCTTTCCAAGTTCTCACCTAAAAAACACTTGAAATTTATTCAATTTTATGTAAAAACAATATAGTTTGTCAACAAATTATTTATATGCAAACTATTTAATTGTACTCGACCAAACGGAATGGTGTTAATCACCTGGAAGGAAAAGCGGCTACCGACGCTAAAAACTGTTAATGTGTTCTGCAATGATTTCCAGAAAATGATTAAATTGTGCTTGCTCCTTCTGGGAAAAAATACTTAATACAAACTGGTTTGCTTCTTCTACAACCTTTTCGATAGGGTTTCGCAATTGAAATCCTTTCTCCGTTAATACCACCCTAATAGCCCTTCGATCATTCGGATCAGGCACTCTCATTAATAGCTCTTTATTTTCCATCCGATCAAGAATACCAGTAATTGTCGATCCATCTAAACTCAAATTATGAGCGATTTGAGTAGCAGTCAAGCCATCATTACCCCAAAGGCAATTTAATATTCCATATTGAACTGGCGTAACACCAAACTCATCAAGCATATTTTTAAAATAACTAAAAACTGATTGCTGTGCTTTTGTTAGTAAAAAATTAATACATTGATTATTCTCCACTATAATCCCATCCTCATATCCACATCAGATTCATTCTCATGATTCATATCAATATATTCAAACAAATGGAAGCGTTTTTCTCATAAAGGATTTATTTGAATGAGTTTATCATATCAAAGTGTAAAAGAAGGTTCATTTGCCAAAGACTCGATTAGCTCCTTTGCCAGTTTTTCCTCCTCTGGTTCACCGCTGATAACGAGCCATACCGAGCCTTCCGCCCCACAAACACCGCCCCCCGCTACAAGTTTGGCGGTTGCGCCGGTAAGCATAGAAATGGCCTCGATTTCGCTGACAACCTCACCTGGAACCGGCAGGAGCCTTGCCCCGTGAGCTCCCGGCTCGTTGAGTTTTGCAGCCAGCTCATCAAGATTGCCTGAAATCCGCTTCTCCAATCCAACCGGCAGAAGCAGGCGCACCCGCCTTCCGACAACAGCCTGCAAAGAAGCCCCTATTGTGCCGCCCCGGCGATCACCGATGAGAATAGCAGCCCGCTTATGCAACGGGTCTATAGAATTTGCACCTTTCAAGATAACGTCGCCTTCCTTCAGGTCGTCGACAACATCGAAAATGGTATTTCCCTGCCGCCATTCTCCTTTAACAATTACCACATCACCGGGAAACCCTGTTTCATCCGGAAGCCTGCCCGTTTCAGTCGCGGGCATGTGGGGAGGAAGCGTTATGCCGCGAAAAAACCGCCGCCGGCTAAATCCTTTTGATTGGCCGGCCAGCGTCAGTACCTCCTCGGCAACGTAGCCGTTTGTGGTTCCCGCAATAATGACAATAGTCCCGGAGCGGAGTGCCGCTTGGATAGCTGGATGAGCAGCCACTGCCCTGGCAATTAATCTTTTGCCTGCAGCTGTTGTAAGAACGACCTGGAACATGATCTTCCCTCTTTCCTTTCAAAAATTAATTAACTTGGTTTCTTTCCCTCTACTATTGCCACTACTCCACCACATAAGTTCAGATAACGAGTTTCAACTAATCCGGCTTTTGCAAATATACCGGCTAACTCTTTTTGATGCACAAAAACCTTTGCTGAATCATGGAGATAATCGTAAGCCTTTTTATTGCCGGAGAATAGCTTCCCCATAGCAGGAATTACCTTGTCAAAACACAGCCAGTATAATTCCCTGAAAACCGGTGTCATTGGCTGAGCCATGTCCAGTGATATTACCTTTCCTCCCGGTTTAACAACACGTACCATTTCCCGAACTGCTTCAAAAATATCAGGAACATTGCGTAATCCCCATCCTACCGTCGCACAATCAAACACATTATCTTCAAACGGTAAGCGCATGGCATCTCCCTGAATAAACTGTATGCTGTCCTTAAACTCAAAGTCCCTTATGTTTTGCCAGGCGACATCTATCATGTTTTCTGAAAAGTCCAGCCCTGTTATTCTTCCCGCCGAACCTGCTGCCCGTGCCTGTTCCATCGTCAGCATCCCAGTTCCGCAGCAGACATCCAGACCTATTCCACCTTCTTTTAGTTCAGAGCGTTTAACCACCAGCCTTCGCCAAGACTTATCTAAACCAAAGGTCATAAGTGTATTCATCAAATCGTAGTTCTTGGCTATAGAATTAAACGTTTCTTGAACGTACTTCGCCTTACTCTCTTTACCGGGTAAATTAGCCAAAAAGCTATCCTCCAGTCGTCGCAGCCTTATTCCTTACTAATTATATATCCGCCATCTACAGGAATAACAGCGCCTGCTATACTTGAATTTAATTGCCTTCTTTTCCAATTAGATTTGTTCTTTTTGTAGGTCCGGATTTATCCGGACTTTTTTAATCAACCAGGTTTTAAAAGGTTTTCCTTTTAGTTCACTGTACAGCCTCTGTAAAAACCTACTGATTAATAATACCCTATAATATATAATTTTTAGGATAATTGTTTTTTCAACTTATGAATTAAAGATGTCATATCGGATGGCAGAGGGGCCTCCAGTCGCATGTGTTCCTTGGTGACAGGATGGTTAAACTCCAGACGCCAACTATGTAAGGCCTGACGATGTATCAGATCCATACTGCCCCCGTATAGATCATCTCCCATTAAGGGATGGCCGAAATGTCTCATGTGAACTCTTATTTGGTGGGTACGTCCAGTTTCTAACCGCATTTTGACCAGACTGCCGCTGGCGAAACGATGTATTACGGTAAAATGAGTGACCGCTTCTTTACCCTGAGATGTTACTCCAAAGATAAGGGAGCCATCATCGAGTCGACCGATAGGGAAATCAATTATTCCAGAATCCATAGTTATTCTGTTATGCACCACTGCCAGGTATTCCCTCCGGTACATACCGTTTTTCATTTGCCCGGAAAGCTGATGACAGATGTAACTGCTTTTGGCGATCAGGATAACTCCAGAAGTATCTTTATCCAACCGGCTGACCGCTCTGAATTTACTGTTATGTCCTTGTAGCTGCCAATGGTAAATAACGCCGTTAGCCAAGGTGTTCAGAACATGATATGAAAGCGGGTGTACCAGCATATTGAATGGTTTGTTCACTACCAGGATGTGTTCATCCTCAAAGAGAATATCGAGTGGTATATCCTGGGGTATTACCGGTTGATCATCATCCTGAAAATTTACCCGTATTAAATCACCTTCTTGCACCAGCGAATTTAAACGAACTGTTTGCTCGTTCACCATAAGTCCGGCACAGCGTTTAATCCTTCGTATTTCACCACGGGAAAATTTCAGATGGGTCTTGAGTATCTGTGAGACCTTCTGATTATCATTATCTTTTGTTACCCTGTACTCGATGTGCATATTAATTTAGTAACTCCGTTCATTTGACGAAAATGCCAAAGAGTCAACAACAATCAGCTGTTCCGCTAATTTCACACAATGCTTCCGGAACTAATTCACACGCCATTACATTTTCATCAGGAATATTATGTGTATGTTTGATGCCGAAATTAACAGCAGCTTTAAAACCAAATCTATGGTAAAAAGCACCATCCCCGCAATTGAGGACGTCTCGAAGATCTCCATAGCTATCCCTCCCCCGAGAAGTATTGAACTCTCATTAGAAATTATATTTTCGCATGGCATATCCTTCCCTGTTCCGAAAATGCTTATGGTTTTTTTAAAAAATCCATTAATAGGTTTTTTAATGTGCCTGTATTTTGGTCATTATAAACCTTGAGGAGGTGTCAAAATGAAAGATCCCAAAACCGACCCACACCACATGGCAAATCCCAAGAGATGTGATGTGGCAATGGACCCGGAAGATATACCTTTTTTTAATTTTGGCGAAGACTCTGGAGCAACTGATAATAATTGGTGGGAATAGAAGAAATGCGACAAGGGAATTTTCTCTTGTCGCATCACTCTATCAATTCTATCTTCTCGCAAAAAGAAAATTTAAGCCTAACCCAAGCCTCAAAAAACTCCTCTATCCACGGCAAACCCTGCAAATCGCCCCTTTTTTAATCAACCAGGTATCTTGCAGGCCCTCGAAAAACCTCTTTTACATGCCAATGTATAAAAAAATCTTTCGGCCTGTAAAGAGGACTCTGGGGAGGCCGTATCTCCTTTCCATGGTACCGCATCAGCCATTCATCAAAACCTTCAGTCCCATGCGCTGTTTCCGCCACTTGAAACCTCAATGACTTGCTCAAGGTAAAAACTCCCCGGTCAAACAACTTATGATGCATTGTACACAAAGCAATTCCGTTTTCCTCCTGGTCTGGCCCCCCTGCCTGGTGCCACTTGATATGAGCCGCCTCGACGGCAACCAGTGTGTTCCCAAGCCGGACATTAAAGCCACAAACCGCACACCTGTACTCATAAGCCCTTAATACACGTTCCCGAAACTGTGGATCCCGGTGCAGCTTTCCGGTTAGCTCCAGATCCAACCCAACTTCAAGAAGTACTCAAAGCGCTACTTGGAAAAATTGATTCAAGTGCCGTTCCGTATTCCCGCATTGGGTGAAATTGAGTCTGGAATGTACATAACTCTACTTCTGATAGGGTCATGTTTGAAAGAGGATAGCACGGAGTTTGATATAATACTACCAATAAAGGAGATGACCATTTATGCAAGAACTTAAAAGACAAGACCATCAAAGAATTAGCAAAGGAATGCCACAGTGTAGAAGACGTACATGAGATGCTCAAGCCTCATGGCTTCGGCCTTTCAACAAAAACGATTGATTGACGACCATTTGGTCAGGGCGGTCATCGAAAACGAGTTTGCGGCCTAATCAATTATTTTGGGGCTGGGAGCTTATTTCTGCTCTCGGCCAAATATCCCAAGCAGAAAATGCGGACGCTCAATGTGAGCCGATTGCAGTCACAGAGTGTGAGTAGCTACACTAAACACCGCGGTTTCGTGCAATGTAATTATCCAAAGTTAGGAAGTAGATTCTCCCCCAGAACTCTTCTGTTAATTTACTCAAGCCTTAATTCGGGTTTGAGCTTTTTTTACGCCTAACTTCGGATAATTTGCTAGACATTAGTTACGATAAAATAGTACAGTCAAAACTCCAAACCAGACTTATTAAATCTACACCCAGGACGATGTGGTCTGTTACAATTATTATAATTTAAAATAATTTTCTAGATTTCTGATATTTAAATTTTTTATTAAACTTTTTATCTAATGATTTTTTTATTATCAATAAAATCCCTATCATCAACCAAATATACCAACCCTGAACAAGTGCGTTAATGAATGCTTTAGCAAAGATCTGCAAAAAAATATTGTCATTGAAAATTTCTATTCCCCCTAATATAGGATAACTACAAGCTGAATACCCCCAAAATACCCGCCCCATACTTCTCAACCTTTTTCTTCCCAAACCCATTCACCTTCAACAATTCTTTCTCACTAGTCGGGTAAGCCGAAATCAATGCTTCCATCTCTTGAGATATATTGTCGAAGCATGTCGATGCTATCCTTTCTGGTTGTTTCGGGCAATACTAACCTTCATATATAAACAAAAATAATTCATATTATTCGAAGGAGCATTTCCATATGAGCGGATATATAATGCAGAGACTTTTCGGTGTTCGATTGAAATCGAACTGATGCCGCGTTAGCGGCATGGGGGTCTAAAAGAAAAAAACGGCCATATCGCCGTTTTTTCTTTTGCGTTTTGACCGTTACACATAACGGTCGATATTGTTGCCCAGATTGGGAGGGTTAGATACCGGTGTCATTGTGTTCAATACTCCTTGCATGGCCGTTTTTTCCTGGTCCATAGCTTTTCTCAGGACTAAAGTTTGAGCAGCGCCTTTGTTCTGAACCATTTTCAGCACAGAGTAGGTTCCGGCAATGTTTAAAGCGTCGGCATCCGTCTTCCATCCCCCCTTCTTATTCTGATATATAATAATCGAATGATTTTCCGGATTCTTTAGCCTCAGTATCAACTGGTCAGGGTGTATTGAAAAACATCTATTCTAATTAAACAGTTCCATAAAACGTCTCAAAAGCAGCTTTCCGTACTTATGCTCCCGTACAGAATTATGTAATTGATCAAGATCGTATCCTTCTTTCACGAGGCTGTCTTTTTGCTCATCGATGTACGCCCGTGTAATAGCGGCGTTAAATTCCGGGTGAAACTGAACACCCCAAATGTTTTCATTTACAGAAAAGGCGTGGTGCTTTTCATAATCGTTTTTTGCTAAAAGACGTCCGTCAGACGGCAGCGTAATTACGGTCTGGGCATGTGTCACATGGCCCAAAAAGGTTTCAGGCAGAGCACTCAGCAAGGGGTCTGTTTTTCCTTGTTCAGTAAGGTCTATACTCACCGTCCCGATCTCTTTTCCTTTTGGATGGTAGTCAACACACCCGCCAAAGGCCTTGGCCAACAGCTGATGACCATAACAAATGCCAAGCACCGGTACGGACTCATGGATCATATCTCTTAACCACCAAGATAGATTGATCAGCCAGTCATCATTATCCGTAACCATTGAATGCGCACCAGTTATAATAATGGCTGAAACATCCCTCAAGTCTGGTAAAGACTCATATTTATATGCAGCTGAAACCATAACATTCCCGGGTGGAAGGTCAGCCTGACTCATGATCATATCATCAAAATCACCGTAAGCTCTCCGGATTGAAGGAAAAGTTGTTCCCGTCTTAATAATTAGCAACCTCTTCACATGTTCACCCTTTCTGTCCAGGTATCCGGAAGCCACACCCTGTGTAATTTAAAAAAAAACACCCTTCAAGAAAGTTTCTTTCTTGAAAAGCGTCATTGCTGATTGATACTGCCACGTATCATAATATATAGCCTACTGATATATTAATTGGTAAATTAAAACCAGTCAATACTTTTCATTAACAACCTGATTTGCGATTTTTGGGACACACAGAACGCTTGGAGAATTTTTCTTCAACAAAGGGAAAAAGGCATTAGGCTTTAGACACTGACTGCTAATGCAGCTTGATATTTTCTGCTCTGGTGGCGATTTTAGCTAAAGCTGCCAGGTCGCTGCCGCTGACGTTATTGCTGTCGCAATCGTCATCTTTACCGGTTAGATAGAGGTCTGTTATAATAGCGGTCAGAACAGTTAGCTTGTCAATATGCCGGATTATTGAAGATATATACTTCCTCGCCCACTCAGGATGGTCGCATTCTAAAGCTAATTGTGCGTTGCCCCTGATTATACTCAGTTCAGAAAGCATCCATTTGAGTTCATCCTTGTTCACATCAGCACCTCCTTGTTTTTATATCTATAAGATGACTAATGTAAACAATAATTGATAATAATTAATTTTTTATTTTTAATTTCTTTCTTTTTTCTTAATCTTTACAGAAACAGGGTGAACTGTATGGCGGGGAATGTCGGTACCGGGCGCCTGGCGTCCTACCCGGCCATACTCTTTAAAGCCTCGACCCGTATTATTTTTATGGAATCCCTGTGAAATTCTATCACTCCTTCATCTCTCAGCCGGCACATCTCACGTGAAAGTGACGGACGTGAAACATTCAGGAAATCGGCAAGCTCGTTGCGTTTCAGAGGCAGGATAAAAGTGGGACTGCCCATCCTTTTATACTGCTCCATCAAAAATGCGCTTATCTTTCCTCTCAGGCTCTTGATCGCCAGGTATTCCACCTTCCGGTGCAGCATCATCGCCTTGCCGGAAACGATCTCCAGCAGGTTGGTAATCAGCAGCCGGTGGCTGGCGCATACCCTTTCACAGTTGCCTACGATCTTTCCAGCCGGTAAAAACATTACCGTGCAGGCAGTCCTGGCCATCACCGCAACAGGCCACACGCCTTCTCCTGAAAACGCGGCCATCTCGCCGAACATCTCCCCGGGGGTGTTTACCGCCATAATCACCCGGTCACCAGCCGCATTTTCCTTGACAACTACCACTTCACCAGCAAGGACAACCCCCAGGCCGTTAAATTTTTCACCGGCAACGGCCACCCATTCATTTTTTTCGTAACTGCTCACCTTCGGTTTCAGGCAGGTAAAAACAACATTCAATTCCTCCGGGTCTATGCCCCTGAATAAGTCGCACTCGGAATATACTTTCAGCCATTTGTTAAACATTTTCACTCACCTTTTAATTTTGGTAACCATGGCTACCGAATTTGTGCTCTCAATATAATAAGATAACATTACAAAAGCCGCAAGTAAAACATCACAAAGGGGGTCTCTGTAAGTGATCAGAAAAATTGTTAAGATTGACCGGGAGAAATGCGACGGCTGCGGACTCTGTGTAGAAGCGTGTCACGAAGGAGCCCTGCAGCTTGTGAACGGGAAAGCGGAGCTTGTATCTGAAAGCTATTGCGACGGCCTTGGCGCCTGCCTGCCGGAGTGTCCGGCCGGAGCCATAACCATAGAGGAGCGCGAAGCCAGCGTTTTTGACGAAGAGTCTGTAAAAAACCACATGGAAGCCAAGAAAAGCCCGGTGCCCGAAAAACTTGCCTGCGGCTGCCCAGGTACCCAGGCCAGGACCATTGACAGAAAAGAAGCAGATGCAGCCTCAGCTCAACCCGCGGCGGGATCTGCCCAGCCGGCAGTATCACAGCTGCGCCAATGGCCCTGCCAGATCAAGCTGGTGCCGGTAAACGCTCCTTACTTTGACAATGCCCATTTGCTTGTGGCCGCCGACTGTACCGCTTACGCCTATGCGAATATCCACAATGATTTCATGCGTAATAAGATCACCATCATTGGCTGTCCGAAGCTGGACGATGTGGACTACACCGAAAAACTAACCGGAATTTTAAAAGCGCATGAGATAAAAAGCGTCACCGTACTCCGCATGGAAGTACCCTGCTGCGGCGGCATCGCCAGCGCGGTAAAGCAGGCGCTGGTCAACAGCGGCAAAATGATACCGTGGCGCGTTGTCACAGTCACCACCGATGGAAAAATTGTAGAAGAGTAGGTTCGGATTTATCCGAACACTCCAATGGGGACATTCCTCCGACCCCTGAGTAAATCTTCAAATGGAGGTGTGTCCCCTATCCGCTGAAGAGGTGTGTCCCCTGTCCTTAGCAGGATGAATCCGCACCTACGCCTTTGGGACGTCGGACGTCGGTATATTCTGCATTCCTACCAGGGTCTTTATAAAACCTGAATAAAAGCTTTTACACTTCTGAGTTAAAAATAAATACCAGTAAATACAAAGGAGGGAATTAAAACATGTTTTGTTTTCAGTGTGAGCAAACAGCGGGCGGTAAAGGCTGCACCAAAGTTGGGGTGTGCGGCAAACAGCCGGAAGTCGCCGACAAGCAGGACCAATTGACCTGCGCCCTGGTCGGATTGGCCCGCGCCGCTCAGGGCAAGACCCCGGATGAGGCAACCGGCGGACTGGTGATGCAGGCTCTTTTCGCGACAATAACCAACGTTAACTTCGACGGTGACCGTATTGATGAATTAAAAAACCTGATCCAGGCCGCCAAAGCAAAGTTGGGCGGAGCGGCAGACATGGACTGGGACACCCTCTGGCAGGGCGACCCTGACATGGTGTCCCTCCGTTCCACCCTGCTGCTCGGACTGCGCGGCATGGCGGCTTACGCATGGCACGCCTGGGTGCTGGGCAAAAAGGACGATGAAGTGACAGCATGGTGCTACAAGGGTATGCGCGCCATCGGCGAAGACCATTCCATTGAGGAGTGGCTGGGATTGTTGATGGAGTTCGGGCAGGTCAACCTTAAGTGCATGGCCCTGCTGGATGAGGCCAATACTTCCGCTTACGGCCACCCTGTGCCGGTAAAAGTCCCCATGACTATTGAAAAGGGACCGTTCATCGTAATCACCGGACACGACCTGCATGATTTGAAACAGCTGCTCAAACAAACTGAGGGCAAGGGTATAAACATCTATACCCACAGTGAAATGCTGCCCGCTCACGGTTATCCGGAGCTAAAGAAACACCTGCACCTGAAAGGTAACTTTGGAACCGCCTGGCAGAACCAGCAGAAAGAATTTGACGGCATACCGGCCCCTATACTTTATACAACTAACTGTATTGTTCCACCCAGGCCTTCTTATTCCGACAGGATATTCACCACCGACGCCGTCGGCTACCCGGGCCTTAAACACATCACCGGGGAAAACGGAGTAAAGGATTTCACCCCTGTTATCAACAAGGCTCTTGAACTCGGCGGCTGGCAGGAAGACAAGACACTTACCGGAATAAACGGCGGCACTGAAGTTATGACCGGGTTCGCCCGCAACACCGTGCTTGGTGTTGCCGACAAGGTGATTAAAGCGGTCAAAGCCGGCGCCATCAAGCACTTTTTCCTGGTTGGCGGCTGCGACGGCGCCAAGGCGGGCCGCAACTACTACACCGATTTTGTTAAGAAGACCCCTAAAGATACTGTGATCCTGACCCTGGCCTGCGGCAAATACCGCTTCAACGACCTCAACATCGGCGAGATCGGCGGCCTGCCGCGGATCATGGACATGGGCCAGTGCAACGACGCCTATTCCGCCATCCAGGTTGCGGTAGCCCTGGCCGGCGCCTTTAACTGCGGGGTGAATGAGCTGCCCCTGACGCTCGTCCTCTCGTGGTACGAGCAAAAAGCTGTGGCCATACTGCTGACACTCCTGTCGCTGGATATTAAGAATATCTACCTCGGCCCCACCCTGCCGGCGTTTATCTCACCGAACGTGCTCAACGTGCTGGTCGAGAAGTTCAACATCAAGCCGATCAGCACACCCGAAGCGGACCTGCAGGCTATCCTTGGTTAATAATAGCGGGATCTAACGCCGAAGCCGGAGATAATTTCTCCGGCTTCTTCTTTTGCCTTTAAAGTCACCCGGGTTTTTAAAACTTCCTGATCATCAAGATCAGCGATTTGTCCACCGCAGTAAGGGCAGACCAGCCCGATCAGCCATTTTGCGTTAGTT
>JBAZQW010000035.1:0-14009 GCA_041645005.1 Desulfotomaculaceae bacterium
TCTATTTTTTCCCCTACTTCAGCATCAGTTAATGTACGGTCTTCTGCTTGGAACTTTAAAGAAAACGCTATACTTTGCATCCCTGCAGGCACCTGTTCCCCATGGTAAATGTCAAACAGGAGAATCGAACTTAGTATCTTACCTCCGGCATCTCTTATTGTATTAAATATATCGGCAGATGGAACTCCTTTCTTTACAATAATAGCGATATCTCTTTCAATGCCCGGGAACTTGGGCAGCTGGCTGTAGCCTACCGGGTTGCCTGAAACAGCTATCAGCCGGTCGAGGTCCAGCTCAAAGGCCACCACCTTTTCGGGCAGGTCATAATTCTCCAGCACGTCAGGGTGCAGCTCACCAACCACGCCCAGCCTGGTCCCTCCGGCTTCTATAACCGCGGTTTTACCGGGGTGATAACTAGGATCGCCGGTTTCCGGCAGGAAATTTACAGGCACGGTTCCGATGCGGCTGAAAAGGTTTTCCAGCACGCCTTTTAGATAATAATAATCATACTCCTTGGCGGCCTGGTTCCAGCTTGCCGGTGAGCGGCCCATGGCAGCGGCAGCAAGGATGCAGCGCTCCTCGGGCTGGCGGTTTTCTCCAGCGGGTATAAATACCCGCCCCAGTTCAAAGATAGCCCCGTTTTGCACCCGGCGGTTGTAGTTTTTTGCCAGAATCTCCAGCAGGCACGGCAGCAGCATGGTGCGCATAACCGAACGCTCTTCGCTAAGGGGATTCTGGATTTTCAACGCATTTCTCAGGCTGCTGTCCGTGGCAAGGTTCACCAGGTTATAGGCCCTGGAATTGATAAAACTGTACGTCATCACTTCATACAGCCCCGACCCGGCCAGCAGATCGCGGACCTGGTCGGTGAGAGACTGCTCTTTGGTCTTGATGCCCCTGGTGGAATGGCCGTATGGAAGTGTGTCCGGGATCTGGTTGTAGCCGTGGATCCTGGCTACTTCTTCAACCAGATCCACTTCCTGGCTCACGTCCACCCGGTGCGAGGGCACGGTCACCAGCAGGTTTTCACCGGCGTCCTGCACTGTGAAACGCAGGCTGGCCAGGATCCCGGCCGCCTCGTTTTTGGGTATGTCCGCCCCCAGCACGCTGCTGGCGCGGGACGGCCTGAACTGGATGACCCTGTCCGCCAGTGGGACCGGGATATTGTCAACCATACCGGCCACGGCTTCCCCGGCGCCCATCTCAATGATCAGCTGAGCCGCGCGGTCGGCCGCTCTGGCGCAGCCGCCGATATCGATGCCTTTCTCAAAGCGCTGGGAGGCTTCCGAGCGCAGCCCCAGGGCCTTCGATGTTTTACGGATGCTGACCGGGTGGAAAAAAGCAGACTCGAGCAGTATTGAAACAGTTTTATTTGTTACCTCTGTGGTCAGGCCGCCCATCACACCGGCTATGGCCACAGGCCCGGAGGGGTCGGTGATACACAGCATGTCGGTGGTGAGGTCGCGCTGAGCGCCGTCCAGTGAGGTAATTTTCTCTCCCTCCCTGGCCCGGCGGACGATAATATGGCCACCGGTGAGAAGGTCGTAATCAAAAGCGTGCATGGGCTGGCCCAGTTCCAGCATAACGTAGTTGGTCACATCGACAATACTGCTGATCGGCCTGATTCCAGCGGAGCGCAGGCGCTGCTGCATCCACAGGGGCGAATTGCCCACCCGCACGTTTTTGATCAGCCTGCCCACGAAACGCCGGCAGAGGTCGGGGTCCTGTATATCTACCCGCACCTGACCCTCTATTGACTCGCCCAGTTCAGGGAAAGACGCGGCAGGCAGGCGGAACGGCCGGCCCAACAGGACGGTGACTTCCCGCGCCACGCCGATTATGGAAAGACAGTCACCCCGGTTCGGGGTAAGGTCGAGCTCTAAAATGGTGTCATTCAGTCCGAGCACTTCTTTGGCGTCCTTGCCCAGCTGGGTGCCGGGCGGCAGGATCATGATGCCATGAGCCTGTTCGGCCGGCATGGTTTTGGGGTCGATGCCCAGTTCCTGCCCGGAACACATCATGCCACGCGATTCCACGCCTCTGAGTTTGGCCCGCTTGATCACCAGCCCGCTGGCCAGTTTGGCTCCCTCGACGGCTACCGGGATAACGTCACCCTCTCGTACATTGGTGGCGGCGGTGATAATCTGCAGCTTTTCCGTCCCTACATTTACAGAGGTCACGGTGAGCTTATCGGCGTTGGGATGGGGGTTGATAGTTTCAATACGCCCGGTGAGCACTTTTTCCACACCCACGCCCAACTCTGTGACTCCCTCCACCGCGACACCAGCCAGTGTCAGCCGGTCGGCCAACTCCTGCGGGGATATGTCTATATCAACAAATTCCTGCAGCCATTTATAAGATACCTTCACGTTATGGAACCCTCCCGACTAATAAAATACAAATTGACAGGATTAACAGGATTTTTGGGGATTTACAGGATTTATTTTTATTTAAAAAGATTATGCAAATATTGCTTTCTCCCCAAATCAGGTCTTTTGAATCCACTTTTTTAATAATTTATATAACATTTATCCCTTTAGTACTTAAAATCTATAAATCCTAATCCTGTTAATCCTTTTAATCCTATAAATCCTGTCTAATTGTTTTAAAATCCGTTTTAATCCTGCAAACCTGTCTAATTGTTTAAAACTGCTGCAAAAAGCGCAGGTCGTTTTCAAACAAAAGGCGCATGTCGTCAATGCCGTATTTCAGCATGGCTATCCGCTCCACTCCCATGCCGAAGGCAAAGCCGGTGACCTCCTCGGAGTTGTACCCTGAAACTTCCAGCACCCGGGGATGGACCATGCCGGAGCCGAGAATCTCCAGCCAGCCGGTGTGAGAGCATACCCGGCATCCCTTACCTCCGCACATCACGCAGGAAATGTCCACCTCCGCGCTGGGCTCGGTGAAAGGAAAGTAACTCGGGCGGAAGCGGGTCTTTGTGCTTGGCCCGAACATTTCCCTGGTAAACAACCCCAGTGTACCCTTCAAGTCACTGAAGGTGATCCGCCTGTCAACTGCCAGCCCCTCCACCTGGTTGAACATCGGAGAATGGGTGGCGTCATCGTCGCGCCGGTAGACCTTGCCGGGCACTATTATTTTCACCGGCAGCTCCGGCGCTGTTTTTTCCATGGTCCTGACCTGTACCGGCGAGGTTTGCGTTCTGAGTAAAATCTCACCGCTGATAAAAAAGGTGTCCTGCATATCCCGCGCCGGGTGATCTTTGGGCAGGTTTAAAGCCTCAAAGTTATAATAGTCTGTTTCAATTTCCGGCCCGTCGACAATGCTGTAGCCCAGGCCCAGAAAGATATTCTGAATTTCTTCCAGCACCAGGGTCAGCGGGTGTTTGCCGCCCCGCAGCACCGGTGTGCCGGGCAGGGTGATGTCAATACCTTCCTCTTTCAGCTTTTGCTGTTTCACCTGTTCTTTCAACGCTGTGGTTCTAAGCGCTAGTTCCTCTTCAATGGCGGCCCTGACCTCATTGGCGGCCTGGCCGATGAGGGGTCTTTCCTCCGCGCTAAGAATGCCCATGCCTCGCAAGATCTGGGTTAGTTCCCCTTTCTTGCCCAAAAACCTTACCCTGATCCCGTTTAACTCATCCAGGCCATCAGCCCGGGCCAGCGCCTGGCGCGCTTCTTCTCCAAGTTCTTTTAACTTTGCTCTCATCAAAAAACCTCCCGGCCAGATTTTTATATGTAGCGGCAATAAAAAAACGCCCCCCTACAGGGACGGATTGTTTCTTCCGCGGTACCACCCTCTAGTTTACACTTTTTTAAGCATAAACCATACTTGCTGCTGGGTCCATTATTAATAAGACACTGGCTCCCTGATAACGGTGGAAGATCCGGCGACACCTACTGGTTATACGTTCAGCTGCAGTTCCGGGGTGAACTTCGAGGACCTGGTTCCTGGAGGGCTTCCAGTCTGTGACCCTCCTTCCCTGTGCAACGCCGGCCGTCTACTCTTCCCCATCATCACCGTTAATATATTTATTCGGGTATATGCAAGTTGCCGATAATTTTAGTGTAAGGCTAACCTCCTGTATAGTATGTATGCCTTGACGGATCCCGTCGCCTCAAACAGCCTCCAAAAAAATTCGGCGGTTAATAGCATATAACCACGGCCTTTCCTCAGTTTTTTGGGGACCTTTTCGGATTGATTATATCACAATGAAAATTTGATGACAAGGAAGTAGAGCAGAAAAATAGGATGCGATCCTTTGTTACAAAAGCCGCGGCAGGGTTTTTTCTAAAAATTTCCTCTCTGTCTTAACGCTTCATAAAGCAAGATCGAGACTGCGACAGCCGCGTTCAGAGATTCGGCCCGGCCTGGCATGGGTATGCGCGCCTTCTCGTCAACCCTGTCCAGCAGGGCGGCGCCAACTCCCCCGCTCTCGCTGCCCACTATTAACGCGCACGGCCGGGTCAGGTCAACACCTGCTAAAACCTTTTCCCCGCGCGGGTCACCGGCTATAGTTACTATGGCGTGCCGGACCAGGTAAGTGAGAACTTCCGCGGCGGCCAGGCCCTGGATTACCGGCACGTGAAATATGGAACCCATGGTGGCCCGGCAGGCTTTGGGGTTATAAATATCTGCCGTGCCTTTTAAAAGGATCACTCCCCCGGCCCGGGCCGCGTCAGTCGAGCGCACAATCGTGCCGAGGTTGCCGGGGTCCTGCACTCCGTCCACCACTACCAGCAGGGCAGGCGCCGGCGCGAGCGGCAAATCCTCCAGGGCGGCCGTTCCCTGTCTTACCACAGCCAGTACTCCCTGGGGCGTTTCGGTACCGGCCAGTTCATCGAACAGGGTCTCGTCAATCTCTATCACATCTATATTCATAGAGTCCGCCTTTTTGAGCAGCTCTTCACCGCGCGGGTTTTCCATGACTCTGCCGCAGTAAACCAGTGCTTCCACCGGCCAAGCGGAGGCCAGGGCCTCTTCCACGAAACGGACGCCCTCGGCCACAAATCTCTTTTCCCGGTCTCTGAAGCGGCGGATGCTCAGCCGCCGTATGTATTTTATGCGCGGGTTATACCTGCTCAGCAAAGTCTTTACCCCCCTGAATGGGTCAGCCTATATGGGGTCAGGCCCCTAACTTATTAACTTATCTAGATAAGTTAATAAGTTAGGGGCCTGACCCCAATCCTGCAATCCTGCTAAAGCTTCTTTTTGGCCACTTCGACAAGGGTACCAAAAGCCTGGATATCGTTCACGGCTATGTCGGCCAGCAGCTTGCGGTTAATGTCCACACCAGCCAGCTTGAGGCCGTTCATCAGCCGGCTGTATGAAATGCCGTTCATTCTGGCAGCCGCGTTGATCCTGGTTATCCATAACCTTCTAAAGTCACGCTTTCTGTTCTTGCGGTCGCGGTAAGCGTAAACCAGGGACTTCATCACCTGCTGGTTGGCCACCCGGAATAATTTACTCTTGGAACCTCTATATCCTTTTGCCAGTTTTAGTATTTTCCTGTGCCTGTTTCTGGAAACAACACTGCTTTTCGCCCGTGGCATGGTTTATTCCTCCTTTATGTAACGGGATGTTTTATGGTAGCAGCCTCTTCAGGCGATTAGCATCAGCGGCGCTAACGACAGTAGCTTTGCGAAGACCACGCTTCCTCTTGGCGCTCTTTTTACCAAGAATGTGACTGGCAAAAGCGTGTGACATTTTTAATTTGCCGCTGGCCGTTTTTTTGAAGCGCTTAGCAGCCCCGCGGTGTGTCTTTATCTTTGGCAACTAAATGCATCTCCTTCCTAGGTGTCCTGCTTCGGTGTCAGAATCATAATCATGTTTTTTCCTTCTAACTTGGGCTGCCTTTCCACCAGAGCGAATTCACCCACACACTCCGCGAGCCGTTTAAGCAGTTTCTGGCCCAGCTGGGTGTGCACGATTTCCCTCCCGCGAAAAATAATGGTCGCCTTTACTTTATCGCCATCCTTTAGAAACCTGGCGGCGTTTTTAGACTTTACATCAAAATCGTGGTCCTCAATGTTTGGCCGGAGCTTGACTTCCTTTACGCTGATAATTTTTTGTTTCTTTTTGGCCTCCTTTTCACGCTTGCTCTGCTCGTACTTGTATTTGCCAAAATCCATGATTTTGCAAACAGGAGGCTTGGCGGCCGGCGATATTTCCACCAGGTCTAGCTGTTTTTCCTCCGCAAGGCGCAGAGCATCCCTGGAAGAGAAGATGCCGAGCTGGGAACCGTCTCCATCAATTACCCTCACTTCTCTGGCTCTAATCTCCTCATTGATGCGAAAATCTTTCGTAATAGCGGGTCCACCTCCCTGATATAATAAAAAAAATAAGCGGGCAATCCACCCGCTTAAAAAAGTCAATACTTCAACTTTATTTAAAGAAACCATGACGGACAGCGGCTTTTAAAAGCGCGTCGTCAGGTGAGAAGCGGATGGCTTCTACTTGACAGTATTTGTTATTTGCCACAAGAATCTTAGCACAGAAACACAGCTAAGTCAAGAAAATCTGCAAATCAAACATCTTATCAGTTAGACTTGGTGCTGATTTCCTGGAGCAGCATTTGCTCAAAATCATCCAGCGGCATGGCCCCCAGGTCTCCTTTGGTCCTCTGGCGGACGGCCACGGTCTTCTGGTCTGCCTCTTTATCTCCGACCACCAGCATGTAAGGTATCTTCTGGGCCTGGGCCTCGCGGATCTTGTAGTTGATCTTCTCGTTGCGGGTGTCCACCTCGAGACGGATCCCTTTGCCGCTCAGCCTGTCCGCCACTTCCTGGGCGTACGCGGCGTGCCGGTCGGTGATCGGGATCACTTTAACTTGGACGGGCGCCAGCCAGGCCGGAAAAGCGCCCGCGAAGTGCTCAGTGAGGATGCCGATGAACCGCTCCAGGCTGCCGAAGATGGTGCGGTGAATCATCACCGGGCGGTGCTTCTGGCCGTCCTCGCCCACATAGGTCAGGTCAAACACTTCCGGCATCACAAAGTCAAGCTGGATGGTGCCGCACTGCCAGGTGCGACCGAGAGTGTCTTGCAGGTGAAAGTCGATTTTCGGGCCGTAGAAAGCGCCGTCCCCCTCGTTTACCTTGTAGTCGATGCCCCTGGTCTCCAGGGCGTCGCGCAGCGCCCCGGTGGCCATCTCCCAGATCTCGTCGGAGCCCATGGCGTTTTCCGGCTTGGTGGAAAGCTCCACGTGGTAGGGGAAGCCGAATATCTTGTAAATATCGTCCTCTAAGTTGATCACTCCGATTATCTCATCCTTTACCTGGGAGGGCAGCATGTAGATATGGGCGTCGTCCTGGGTGAAACAGCGCACCCGCATCAGGCCGTGCAGGGCGCCGGAAAGTTCATGCCGGTGTACCAACCCCAGTTCCGCCATGCGGATGGGCAGCTCCCGGTAGCTGTGCAGTTTATTTTTATAAACCATGATGCCGCCCGGGCAATTCATCGGCTTGACCGCGTAGTCACCCTCGTCGATTTTGGTGAAGTACATGTTCTCCCGGTAATGGTCCCAGTGGCCGGACTGCTCCCACAGGGAACGGCACAAAATAATCGGCGTGCGGATTTCATGGTAACCCTTTTTGCTGTGCTCCTCCCGCCAGAACTTCTCCAGCTCATTGCGCAGGATCATGCCCTTGGGATGGAAGAAGGGAAAGCCCGGCCCTTCTTCCTGGATGCTGAAAAGATCGAGCTCAGCCCCAAGCTTGCGGTGATCGCGCCGCTTGGCCTCTTCAATCCGGAAAAGGTATTCGTCCAGCAGGGATTTCTTAGGGAAGGAAGTTCCGTAGATCCGCTGGAGCATCTTGTTCTTTTCGCTGCCGCGCCAGTAAGCGCCGGCCACGTTTAAAAGCTTGACCGATTTCAGGCGGCCGGTGGAAGGAATGTGCGGTCCCATGCACAGATCCGCAAAGTCGCCCTGGCGGTAAACGGACAGGGGCGCTTCCACGGGCAGGTCCTCGATCAATTCCACCTTGTAGTCCTGGCCGGAACTGCTGAACAGGTCCAGCGCGTCGGGCCGCGCGTACTCGGAGCGCTCAAAAGGCAGGTCAGCCTTGATGATAGCCTCCATCTCTTTTTCGATTACGCCCAAATCTTCAGTGGTAAACGGCTCGGTAGTGTCAAAGTCGTAATAAAACCCGTCGGCTATGGCCGGCCCTATGGCCAGCTTGATGCCGGGGAAAAGCTTCTGGCAGGCCTGGGCCATCACGTGGGCAGTGCTGTGGCGGTAGACCTGGCGGCCCTCTTCGTCTTCAAAGTTCAAAAATTCCACCGCGGCGTCACGCTCCAGCGGCCGTGACAGGTCAGTCAGTTGGCCGTCCACTTTGGCCACCAGTGCTTCCCTGGACAGGCGCGGGCTGATATCTTTCGCTACGTCTATCAGCGCAATGCCTGCCGGGTATTCCCTGGCACCGCCGTCCGGCAGGGTCACTTTGATGTTGCTGTTCTCGCCCGTAATAAACACATCCTTTCAAATAAATCACACAAGCACACAAGGGGACGGTTCTCCTGTCTCATTTTTGTCGTGAGACAAGGGGACGGTTCTCCTGTCTCATTCGTCTCACGTCCCACGTCCCACCTGACTAGCAAGTCGAGAACCGTCCCCACTTGCTAAAAGGCAAGGCAAGAACCGTCCCCGCTTGCTCGCGCTTGCTCGCGGCTTACGACTTGTTTTTTGCCAGGGGAAATAGAAACGTCCCTGACTGTATACAGTCAGGGACGGGATTTCCCGCGGTTCCACCCTGGTTAGGAAGAAATACCTTCCTCTCTCGCGGCAGTTAACGTCTGCTCCCCGGCCCGGCTTAATTTCATTTCAGCCGGCGGCTCCAAGGTGGTTTTCAGTACCCCCGGCAGTTAAAGGCGCTTTCAGCCACGGCGCCCTCTCTCTGCAGGCCGGGATGGGACCTGCTTTCCTTTTCATGGCCATTTACAATATTCTATCGGTATTATATTTATTAACAATAAATTTGTCAACAAATAGGGGCCGGAGCATAAGTATTATATTTTTATCAGAACTTCCTGCCTGTGCCGCAAATGGCACAGCCCGCACACTCTTTTACCCGGCCGGTGAAAACATTTCTAATAGTGTCCAGGGTGGTGGACATACCGCCGTTGCTTTTGTAATGCAGGGTGATCTCCCTGGGAGCTATTGTAATCAGGGCGCTGATTAAAAGGTCTTCATAATTTATCTCGCTCTCCGCCAGGTCGATCATAAAGCCTTCCATGTAGTCGCTTCTAATTGGCTGCATCTTCCCGTCATACAGTTTAAAAATCCCGTTCCCACTGATCAGCACGTGCACCACTTCGACCTTCGGCTCCTGGATCTCCACAAAATACTTTAAAAGCTGGACAAATTCCCGGTACTCCCTCTCAACCAAAAAATCGTCCATCGCTTTTTCAGCCGCTTCTTTTAATTCACCCACATACTCTTTTAGCCTGAACCTGATAAAACCTTCTATTATAATACGGTTGTTGTAATGCAAAAAATCGATAAGCTTATGCAAGATCCTGCTTTTCCGGTTGGCCCAGTATAGTGTGTGCCCGGCCTCCTGCCCCTCCCGGTTGATATGCCGCAGGGCGTAATCGTAGATTAAATTCTTTTCCTCTTCACCGAAATAGTAGTAATTTTCCCTGATGATGTCTTTTAGTAAAATGTCCTCCCAATGGGTCAAGATAATATCGGAAATAATATCGGCAAGGTAGTGCTTGAATACCGACTGCACTTCTTCCTGGCTGATTTTACGTGTACCGCAGTTAGAAACACTGAAAGCCAGAAAAGTAAATTTTCCGGCCGGGCTTTCCTCCAGGTCTACTTTTAAACCGTCTTTGTTGAAAAGCTTTAATTCCCGGCCCAGTTTAGCCTTGAGCAGATCGATATGCTGCGTGGCGCCGATGGAAATGGTCTGGGCCATCGAACGATTCCCCCTTTTAACGAAAACCTCTTCTTCAGTATAAACAAAAAATGCTGGCGCTATGCCATGCAAATTTTTAAAAATTTATGGGCTCGAGGCGGCGCTGGTACCGCTCAAATAGCCGGTGGCAAAAGCGATTTGCAGATTGTAGCCGCCGGTCAGGGCATCCACATCGATTATTTCGCCGGCAAAATACAACCCTTTGACCAGCTTTGATTCCAGGGTCGAGGGGTTGATCTCAGCGGTGCTCACACCCCCTCCGGTAATGATGGACTCGTTTAAGGGGCGGGTGCCCTTTATGTGCAGCATAATATTTTTCAAGGTTTGTGTTAAATGGAGCAACTCCTCCCGGCTGACCTGGTCGAACTGCTTGTCCGGGCTGGTTTCAGCTATACTCAGGGCAACCGGGATCATTCTGCGCGGCAGCAGTTCGCCCAGGGAATTTTTCAGCAGCTTGCCCGTGTTCTGGCGGAAACAGAGGCGCAGGCGCTCCACCAGCTGCTCTTTTGATAAAGACGGGAATAAATCAATCTTCACCTTTACCGGATAGCCTGTGCGGTAGCCAAGAAAACTGCTGAGATTTAAAACCGCCGGGCCCGAGATGCCGAAGTGGGTAAAAAGCAGTTCCCCGGTCTGTTCAAGGCCGGGTGTTTCTGTCAACGCCTGAATTTTGACTTTTTCTAATCTTACACCCTGTAGTGATTTAACCCATTTTTCAGAGGTAACCAGGGGCACCAGGGCGGCCCGCGGCTCTATTATGGTGTGGCCAAGTTTTTTGGCTATGGCGTAGCCATCGCCGGTCGAGCCGGTTTGCCTGTAAGACAACCCGCCAGTGGCCAGCAGCACCTTTCGGGCTTCCCAAGTGCTGTTGTCGCTAAGCAGTACACCACTCACCCGGTTATCCCGGACCGTCACCGCGGTGACCTGCGCGCCAAACTTTATCTCAACATTATTTGAGCGCAGGTGTTTTTGCAGCGCCTCCACCACATCGCCGGCCCTGTCCGATACCGGAAAAACCCTGCCCGATTGCTCCACCTTGACCTTAACCCCGAGCAAATTCAGCAGGTCGATTAAGCGCTGGTTGTCGAATTTGGCCAGGGCGCCGTACAAAAATCTCCCGTTAGAAACAGTGTTTCTCTGAAAATCGTCTATGCCGCCGCTGTTGGTGACATTGCACCTGCCATTGCCGGTGATGGATAGTTTTTTGCCAGGGCGTTCATTCTTTTCGATCAGCAAAACCTTCAAACCATTCGCCCCGGCCGTTGCCGCGCCCAGCATGCCGGCGGGGCCTCCGCCTATCACGACCAAGTCATACATATTATTTACTCACTTTATTTTTTTCATAAAAATATTTTCTAAAAGGTCACATAATTTTTTATCAGAATATTATAATTTTAGTGATATAATTATTTTAACAAAATAAAAAAGTATATATTCTGTCACCTTGTGGGATGCTTGCTTATTATATACCAAATCTCTTTCATTTTTCAATCCGGGTGTTTAAGGGGGATTTGATGATGGAGCGTCTTGGTGGAATCAATGAATGCGCATGCTATTACGGGAAAAGGGTGGCTACCGCTTTCAGGTTTAACGGCGGTGTAAGAATAATAGGCTTCAAACAAGGGGGAAATTTTGATTTAAGGGTTCTGACCATCGGCTTCAACCCGAAAAAGGACCGTCTGGGTGAAAACGCTTTAAAACTCATCCGCCCCTTGTTCAATAACATTTATGTCAACGAGATATATGAGGACGCGCTGCCTTTCTGGGTAAAAATGAAAGAGCGCGGCCTGATCAATAGTATAGGAACGATAAAGTGGGAAGGAAATTACGATTATACGATGTCCTGTTAGAAGGCAAACTCCCCGGCCGGGCTAATCACCCGGCCTGTTGATTTTCGGGAAAAAGGGTTTATAATAATCGTACAGCCATGTCAATAGGAGTGTGTGGAAATGACCAAAAACGAAAAAGTTGTACGAATACGACAGAGGATGATCGACCGCATCCTGGCAGAAAAAGAGTACCTGCAAAATCTGTCTCACCACCTGGGCGCCGATATTGACGTGGTAAAAACCTGGATCACCGAAAGCTACAGCGACGAGATGCTGCGCGATATGGTGGTTAGCCTGGATAGACTGGAAAAGGCCATGGAAATGGAAAAGGGAATGTGTGATAAAAAGTAATACAAAAAGGAATGTAATAATGCAAAACACCAGCATTCTAAGGTACGCAATCCTTTTCATAGCTGTAGCCGCAGCAGTATATGATATATTGTTTTTTGTGAGACTGTATCAGTACCCGGACAGTCTGGCCAATAACGAAATTTTATATGGTTACTGGGCGCTGCCGGTTGCCATAGTGTTCGCATTCTTATATGCCTATCTAAACAAACCCCGCGGGTAATTGAATATCATTTTAATCCTGAAAAAACATCTTTGAATTGAGATACGGCTTGTTATAAGCCGTGCTTTTTTATATTGTGTAAATTCCTCCCCCGTTTTATGCCTTCATAAAAAGATTGTTATGGTAAACAACAGGCTATATTGACCATTGAGCAAGCACAGTCCATATAATAATAGATGAAACGCATCCTCTATGCTTGTAAGCCGCCTGGAAAACTGATATACTTGTAGGGTTTGGAGGGAGGTGGCAGCTTTGGTGTCTGGTAACAAGTTCAGGAATATCGCCATTATAGCGCACGTGGATCATGGTAAAACCACCCTGGTGGACGCCCTGCTAAGGCAGAGCGGTATTTTCAGGGAAAATCAGCAGGTGGCCGAAAGGGTAATGGATTCCAATGACCTGGAAAAGGAGCGCGGCATTACCATCCTGGCCAAAAACACTTCGGTGCGCTATGGCGATATTAAAATAAATATAGTGGATACCCCGGGCCACTCCGACTTCGGGGGTGAGGTTGAACGGGTTTTGAAAATGGTGGACGGTGTCCTGCTTCTGGTGGACGCCTTTGAGAGCACCATGCCCCAGACCCGGTTTGTGCTGCGCAAAGCTATGCAGCTGAATCTGAAGCCTATAGTGGTAATAAACAAGGTGGACCGGGAAGGCGCCCGCGTTTCAGAGGTTGTGGACGAGGTGCTGGATTTGTTTATCGACCTTGATGCCGGCATAGAGGAACTGGATTTTCCTATCATCTACACCTCGGCCAAACATGGAACCGCCACCAATGACCCCGACCTGCCGGCCCAAAACATGCAGCCCCTTTTTGAAGCTATTATTAAATATATACCGGCCCCCGCCGGTGATGTGGACGGCCCTCTACAGCTGCTGGCAAACAATACTGAGTACGATAACTTTGTGGGCCGGATAGGGCTTGGCTGCGTTAAGCGGGGCAGAATCTCCGCCGGACAGCAAGTGGCCGTTATCGACCACGACGGAAACCTGCGCCAGGGCCGCATTGGCTCTCTTTACGTGCATGAAGGGCTGGAAAGAACAGCGGTAGCAGAGGCTGTCTGTGGTGAGATTGTGGCTTTTTCCGGCTTGGAAGATATCAGGATCGGCGAAACGGTGGCCTGTAGGATCCAACCGGAGCAGTTGGAGCCTATCACCGTGGATGAACCTACCCTGCAGATGAACTTTATGGTCAACGACAGTCCTTTCGCCGGCCAGGACGGCAAATATTTAACCTCCCGGCATCTCCGGGCCAGGCTTTTCAAGGAGATGGAGAAGAACGTCAGCCTCAGGGTGGAGGAGACCGACAGCCCGGATGTGTTTCAAGTGAGCGGGCGCGGCGAACTTCACCTGTCCATCCTGATTGAGACCATGCGACGGGAAGGGTTTGAAATGCAGGTGTCGAAGCCGGAGGTTATCTTGCGCTGGGACGCGGGACAGCCGATGGAACCCATCGAGCTGTTGATGGTAGATATCCCCGAGGAAGAAATGGGCGTGGTTATGGAAATCATCGGGGCTAGAAAAGGGGAAATGATCAACATGGGCCCCCTCGGCCCGGACCAGCTGCGGCTGGAATTTAAAATACCCGCCCGGGGTTTGATCGGCTTTCGCTCCCAACTGCTTTCCGAGACCAGGGGCCACGGGGTGATGAGCCACCTCTTCCTGGGCTATGAGCCTCACAAGGGCGACATCAGGGGACGCTACCAGGGGGTACTGATCGCCTTCGAGTCC
>JBAZQW010000036.1:0-13959 GCA_041645005.1 Desulfotomaculaceae bacterium
AGTTAAAAAAGCGCTATTTTATTGTTTGGACATTCAGGGCATAAATAAAATAACGATTGTAAAATTTGGATTTGCCCATGTGACAGCTGTGGTTTTATCATTGGGGGGGTGTGCGAGCGGTGAAAAGAAAGATTTTTAAATTACTGGGAATTGGGATTTTAATCAGCATGGTAACTACGACATTTTTTATTAGTGGGTGTATTCCCTGGAAGAATAATAAGGTTGTCCAAAAGCCCCTGATCATAAAAGCAGAGGATTTTAGTGTTTTTTTGTTTGAATCCTCGGAAGAGATTTACCGGGCTAATGTCAAGAGCCCGGCTATGTGGGCGGGCCTACGGGAACAAGCTGACCGGGACGCAAGCTATGCCACGCATTACAGGTGGCTGTACGATACCTATAGTAAATGGGACGATCACCGCCGCGCCCAGCTTAATGAGATTATGGCCAACTATCTTCCTCAGCCAATGTCCGAAAAACTGATTCAAAAAGGGAAACAGACTGCCGGACTGGACGAAATAATCCAATTTATTAAGGATGACCGTTCTTTCAGTAAAAACAGGAGCACACTGGTTGACTTTTACTCCTGGTATGGCGCAAACTATGCCCTGCCCCACTACAACCAGGTATTGCCGCTAATGAAGCAAAAGGCTGATGCTGCGACAGCCAGGGTAGATAAAGATTTTGACATAGTCCTTTTCATGGAGAAAGAAACCGGAATCAAACTGAAAGAGAAACCGGATGTTTTAGAGCTGTTGATCAATATGCGGCTGATTGGCGCTTCCGGATTTAGCCGGGAAAAGGATTCTCTCTACACCATCAGGTGGAACAGCAGCCAGGAAAAAATCTGGGCGATGGCGTTCAGCGAACTTAACCACCAGTTTTTCAGAACCTTTACCGGTGGCTGGTCCTTTAAGTATCTGGCCGGGAAATTAAAAAAGGATGAAAAGCTGATGAACAAATACAAGGAAGATGTTCCCTATACCTGGGATGGTTGGATTGAGGTAAACCTGACGGAGGGCTTCGCCCGCTATCTCAACGTACGCGCCGGCATAGCCCAAGATGTGGGCGAGGGTGTCTACATCTTTGACCATGAGTACGCCCAGGCTCTGGTTAACGGCTTTGACGTGCAGAAAACTTCCCTGGAAGACTTTACCGTTAAATTTTTAAAAGAAAAATATAATATATAAGGAACGGGGACACACCAAAGCGGAATGGGGACACACCTCTATTCTGGGTCAGACTATAGGGCCGAGGAATGTCCCCGATCGGAAAAATGAATGAGGGTCGAGGAATGTCCCCGATTAAAGTAATTTAACTGAAAGGGCGATATTGTGAATCTTAACCCGATAGAACTAAGAAAGATGTTTGAACGGTTCCTTAGTGAAGACATAGGCGCGGGCGATATTACCACCAACAGCATTGTCCCGCCGGACGCCACCTCGAACGGATATATCGTGGCCAGGGAAAGCGGGGTTGTGGCCGGACTGCCAATGGCGGAGATGGTTTTTCAAATGCTTGACCCATCTATAGAATACCGGGCTTTGGTCCGTGAAGGTCAAAAGGTGGAGCGGGGGCAGGTTCTGGTGGAGATGGCCGGCAGGGCTAGGGCCATTCTGACCGGAGAAAGGCTTGCCCTGAACATCCTGCAGCATCTCTCCGGCATTGCCACGCGAACATCGCAGATGGTTAAGCTGGTTGAGGGTGGCAATGCCCGTATTGTTGACACCAGAAAGACCAGTCCCGGTTTGAGGATGATTGAAAAGTACGCGGTGCGGATGGGTGGTGGGCACAATCACCGCTTCGGACTGGATGACGCCGTGCTGATCAAGGACAACCATATTAAAGTGGCCGGTGGAGTAAGAGCGGCTGTGGAAGCGGCAAGGAACAATTGCCCCCATACAATAAAGATAGAAGTTGAAGTGGAAGATCTGGCCGGGGTAAAAGAGGCGCTGGAAGCCCGCGCCGACATTATCATGCTCGACAATATGGACCCGCGCCAGATGCGTGAGGCTGTATGCCTTGTCGACGGACGCGCGCTGGTGGAGGCGTCGGGCGGTGTCACCGAGGATAAAATACGGGCCATCGCTGAGACCGGGGTCGACCTGATTTCGGCGGGAGCGTTGACCCACTCGGTAAAGTCGTTGGACATAAGCCTGGATATAAAAGAGATTAAATTAAAAGGCCCGGTAGATAAACTCTGAAAAACCGCTGGTTGAAAGAAGGACCATTACAGCGATCAGAAGCAGCCAAAAGCAGGCTTTAGAAATGTCAGCCAGCAGACCGTTCACTATGAAAACCTCCCTGGGGAAGCAAAGTGGGGAAGCAAATGGGGAAGCAAAGGGACGTTCTTTTTGCTTCCCTTTTTATTTATTGTTAAGCCAGTTATGCTTTAAATGTGAAAGATGGTCTTTAACACGTTGATGCCCTGGGCAAAATCATTAACAAAAAAAACCCAGCCAAAAGCGGCAAAATTAAAAGTCAGAACAACGCTCAAAGCCCTGACCGGCCAGCTGTTTTTAAACCTGTCACTTAGGCGGGCGCCGACCAGCAGGTTATAAAAGCGGTAAATCAACAAGCCTACCGCATGGTAAAAGCCCCAGAACATGAAGTGCCACGCTGCGCCATGCCAGAAGCCCGTGGCCATCATCACAATTAAGGTATTGATCACAGTCCGGGCCAGCGTGCCCCTGCTACCCCCAAGGGGGATGAACAGGTAGTCCCTGAACCAGCCGGTCAGCGACATGTGCCAGCCTTTCCAGAAAAGGGAGATATTGCGCTGCAGGTAGGGCGCGTTGAAATTTTCCATGACTCGGAAGCCAAACAGCCTGCCTGTCCCGATGGCGATATCGGAGTACCCGGAAAAATCAAAAAAAATCTTAAAGGCATAGCTGTAAACAGCCACCAGGTAAGCGGTGTCAGGCAGGCCGGGTTGGCTCAAGTCCGCGGCCAGGAAGGCGATGGAATCGGCTATGACGATTTTCTTAAACAGCCCCATAATTATCCTGGGCAGACCCTGGGCAACGTTTTCCCATTTGAACTCCCGGATTTCCCCTCGCTGTGATTCAAAACGGTCGTAACGTTCAATGGGGCCGGCAGCGATAATCGGAAAAAAGAAAGTGTAAAGGAGAAATTTGAAATAACCCCTGCTGACAATAGTGCCTCTTTTTACCTCAACCAGGTAGTGAATAAAACGGAAGGTAAAGAAGGAAACACCAACCGGGATCAATATTTCGGGGACAATAAACCTGACCTGGCTTCCGGTCCACAGGCTGATATGATTAAAGGTCTGGACCGCTAGAGGGAAGTATTTGTAATAAGCGAGCACGCCTAGTATGCCAAACACGGAAAGAAAAAAAACCGCCTTCCAGCCGGTTTGTCCTGACGAGATCCATTCACCCGCCAGGTAAACCACTGTTGCTGCGGTAAGGATCAGCATACTGTGTGCCGGAAAGAGATAAAAGAGCAATCCGTAGCTGGCTGTCAGGAGTACAGCAGATCTAAATGAAGCGGGAACCATAAACCAGTATGTCAGAAAAACCAGGACTGTATAAACACCGTATAGTGAACTGTTCCAAACCATAGGTTACCTCTTAATATACCCCTTTGCAAACAGATCAAGGGCGATCTGCCGGGCTAAGATTTTATTTCCTTCAGGCAGCAGGTGGACAATATCGGAAAATGTTTCGAAGGGTATGGAACTGTCGTAATCCAGGACAGGGAACCCCGCTGCGCCGGTAACGCTCAAAAGCAAAGACAAATTTTTGCTGTAAGCCGGTCTGTCTATCATATCGTAACGCTCCAGCAGTTCGTAGTTACGGGGCGTAATGAACAATACCAGGGGCATGCTTTCCCTGTTGGCAGTATCCAACAGCATCCTGTAAAGAACCCATTGTTTGTTCTCGCCTGTCAGATGGAATGCGCCAAGTCTGCCTTCGTTCGGGTCGAGTTTACCGTCCCAGTCCTTCTGGCGCCAGGGGGACCTCATTTCAAGCGTCTCCGGCAGTTTTTCTTCAGCAAAGGGAAGGAGCAGGCGAGAGTCTTTTTTGGCGTCTTCAATTTTCTCCCGCAGGGGTTTCCCCCAGAGCCAGTAATTGATAAGTATCCTGTAACGGTAAGGCTGCCAATGGCTGAGAACATGCTGCGCAAACCATTCCTCAGCGGATGTGCGGTTTGATTCTTCCGGTTGTATGCCCAGACCTGGCAGGTCAAAAGCATGCGGAGTACCCTTAAGCCTGGTAACTGCGGGATGGTCAAGCGTGTTTTCCCGGGCGAACCAGGCCATGTTTATGTTATAGATAAAAAGATCTACTCCTGAGTCAGCCAGGGCATCCAGCATGAAGTAAACCTCCGCCGGGGCGCCGCCCGGCATGCCCAGGTTGAATACGTGTACATCCCTGTCCGGCAGGCGTTCACGCAGTTCCCCGGCAATGTATGCCGGCAGTGTTTCCAGGCCGCTGGCCACAGCCTGGCCGTGAATGACCGAATCTCCCAGTATGACAACTTTATAGCCGCTGCATTTTTTAACCTGATCGACCCAGAGAGCTATTGTTTCCAGGTCATCTGACGGCATACGCTGACCTTCCGGACGGGAGAATTTTTGTGAGATTACGATTGAAGTAATCCCGTGCAGAGCCAGGAGACCCGCCAACAGAAAAATAAAAACCCTTTTATTTATAGAAAGAAAGCTATTTGGACGCATATTCGTTCCTAACCTCGAAAAATGTCTTTATTACTCTTTGACAGAGCCCGGAGCATTTCCTGCAACGCAGTTAAACGCCACATTTTGGGATTTTAAATTGGGTTGACTGGGGTAATCCCGCACTGGTTAAGGTTAACCTTGGCTACAAAAGAGGTTGACGTTAAAATTGCTTTCAGGTAAAATTATGTCTGAGGTGAAACTTTTGAATGACGCTATACTGAGGCTGCTTAAAGAGAGACGTCCTGAGCATGTTTCCGGGGAGGAGATCTGCAAGAGCCTCAATGTAACGCGAACCGCGATCTGGAAGCACATGCAAGCCCTGCGGGAAAACGGTTATGAAATTGAAGCGCGTCCCCGGGCGGGTTATACACTGACCGGTATTCCTGACAGGCTTTACCCCGGGGAGATCCTGGACGGGCTCTCAACCCGGTTTTTGGGCAGGAAAATTTATTACCGCGATAGTGTGTCTACCACTAACGAAACGGCCAAGGAACTGGCGCGTAAAGGAGCCGGGGAGGGCGCCCTGGTAGTGGCTGAGGAG
Source organism: Desulfotomaculaceae bacterium (assembly GCA_041645005.1). Lineage (GTDB taxonomy): Bacteria > Bacillota > Desulfotomaculia > Desulfotomaculales > Pelotomaculaceae > Pelotomaculum_B. The sequence continues at coordinate 5,241 of JBAZQW010000036.1, forward strand.
CAGACGGGCGGCAAAGGCCGGCTGGGGAGGAGATGGTTCGCCCCTAAATATAAGGGGATCTGGTTTTCCCTGGTTCTTCGTCCCCCTGTACTTCCACCCGAAGCCAACCAGGTAACCATGCTGGCGGCTGTTGCTGTGGCGTCGGCGATTAAGAAGGAGACCGGGATTACGGCTGGCATCAAATGGCCCAACGACCTGCTGGTGGGAGGCAAGAAAATATGCGGCATCCTGACTGAGCTTAGCGCTGAGATGGAGAGGATCAATTACATGGTGGTAGGCATAGGAATCAATGTCAACCAGGATGAAACAGACTTTCCTGAAGATTTACGTGAAAGCGCCGCTTCACTTAAAACTGAGTCAGGCAGGAAGATAGCCAGGGTAAGGCTAATCCAGGCCGCGCTTACAGAATTTGAACGCTGGTACGGGATCTGGCTTGAAAAGGGTTTTACACCTGTTCTGGACAGTTGGAAGGAGATGTCCATTTCCCTGAACCGTCCGGTGCGCATACATACTCCTAACAAGTCATGGGAGGGCTGGGCTGAAGATATCGACAGGGATGGAGCGCTGCTCTTGCGCCTGCCCGGCGGGGAACTCCAACGGGTGATATCCGGTGAAGTATCCCTCCGCTTGACGTAAAAACAATTTGACAGGATTAACAAGATTTAATGGATTTACAGGATAAGATCTATTTTAACACAAATAATTCTCGCAAAAATAAATTGTAAAATAAGTATTTATTTTTTAAAAAACATGCAAATTTTTTTAATTTAATTGTTAACCTGATATAGCTATTGAGTTTACATCTCTAATGTGAAAAGAATAAGAAATTTTATATACTATGTCTTTAGTTCAGAATCAACTGAAGTCGTCCTTTATTTATATGGATGTTTTAATCCTGTTAATCATGATAAATCTTATTAATTCTGTCTAATTAGTAAGTAATTATAAGGAGTTGAAAAAAATGTCCAAGTTTTCCGCACGTGACATTACTATGACCGCAGCTTTTTCTGCCTTAGCCGTAGTGGCGGCGATGCTTGTGCGTTATGCCGGCAGTATCGTTCCCTTCAGCCTGCTTCCTTTTGTTGTAATGCTGGCAGGGGGACTTATAGGCGCCCGTCTGGGTGCTATGAGCTTAGTAGTTTACATCCTGCTGGGACTCATCGGCCTTCCTGTGTTTGCCTCACCACCTTTTGGCGGTCCGGCCTATGTATTGCAACCCACCTTCGGTTTCCTGCTCGGGTTTATACCCGGCGCTTATGTCATCGGTACACTGCTTAAAAACAGGGAAGAAAGCGGTTTTGTCCGTTATTTTCTGGCCATGACAGCGGGGGTAGTGGTTTATGACCTGGTCGGCCTTCCCTATCTTTATATGATCCTTAATTTCTACCTGGGTAAAGCTGTTTCAGCGGCAACGGTTCTAACCATAGGGTTCACACCATTTATCGTCCTTGACCTGGTCAAGGCCGCAGCGGCGGCAATTTTAGCCAGGGCTGTTTACAGGAGGCTAAATGCCTACGGTGTAAACGGGAGAAATGAGATTCAATAAAGAGATGGCAGCTTCCTCTTAGCAAGGGCCAAAAGAAAGTATATAAAATGGAGCTACCCGACCGGGTAGCTCTTATTAATTGCTGCTTTTATAATGTTGCTTCCCAAATATAGATTTTTAACCGGAAAAGGAAAATAGCGGTTTTACGGAGAATAAAGTCGGAACAGTTTGAAGAAGGGAGTGGATTTTAAATGTATCGCCTTTTAAATGTGATGGAGATACTGGTAGATGAGACTATTGATGAAATACTCAGGGCCAACAAGGATATATGCGCTTGTGACAGGTGCAGGCTCGATCTGAGTGCGGTAGCCTTGAATAAGCTCCCGACGATTTATGTGGTAACTACCGAAGGCGAGGTCATCAAAAGGACCAACTCTGAAACAGCAGTTTAAAGTCGATATCATCAGGGCTCTGACTGAAGCCCTGGATGTTGTGCGCAAACACCCGCACCATACCAAAGAAGATGCCTGATTAAGTTTTTAACCATTAAACAGTGCGGTGAATAAGCGTTATCCGTTAACGTTTTGATTCATCGCGGGGCTGATATTGCGCCGGCTTGGCCGCTTTGGTAGAATGGGTTAAAGCGATAGGGGAAAGCGGGGATGGCCATGCTCCTGGTTTTCGATGTGGGCAATACAAACATAGTTTTAGGTGTTTTTGAAGGCAGTAAATTGGCGGCTAACTGGCGCCTGTCCACAAACCGCCACCGTACATCTGACGAGTACGGCATCATGCTAAAAGAATTGTTCTCTTTTTCAGGAATCGAGAAGAATTTGATTGAGGCTGTGGTTGTTTCTACTGTTGTACCACCGCTGACTTTCACCCTGGAAAGAGTCTGCCAGAAATACTTCAATCTGACTCCACTGGTGGTCGGGCCCGGCATAAAAACTGGGCTTTCGATTAAGTACGAAAATCCCAGGGAAGTCGGCGCAGACCGGATTGTAAATGCGGTGGCAGGTATAGAAAAGTATGGTGGCCCCTTGATTATTGTTGATTTTGGAACGGCCACCACTTATTGCGCCATAAATGCTAAAGGTGAATATATGGGTGGGGCCATAGCTCCCGGCATCAGTATTTCAACAGAAGCTCTGTTTGAACGGGCGGCCAAACTGCCCAGGGTTGAAATAGCAAAGCCGGCGGCAGTGATAGGGAAAAATACTGTAAATGCCATGCAGTCCGGGATCTTTTACGGGTTTGTCGGTCAGGCGGATGAAATTATCAGGCGGATGAAAAAAGAACTGGGTGAAAATACTAAAGTTGTCGCAACAGGGGGGCTGGCCGGGCTGATTGCTCGGGAGAGTTTATATATTGAACGGGTCGATCCGTTCCTGACCCTGTATGGACTGCGGCTTATTTATGAGAGGAATGTGCAGCGTTGAAGATAGGTTCCGTTGAACTGGAAAATCCGGTGATAGCCGCCCCCATGGCAGGTATCACGGACAGAGCCTTCCGGATTTTAGCAAGGGAAGCCGGCTGCAGCCTGGTCCACACCGAAATGGTTAGCGACCAGGCTCTTTTATATGGAAATACCAAAACCTGCAGCCTGCTAAACATATCAGGTGAGGCCGGTCCTGTCAGCATGCAGATATTCGGCTCCGATCCCGGCTATATGGCTGAAGCCGCGGAAATCGTGGCCAACCGGGGCGCCTGGATTCTAGACATTAACATGGGCTGCCCGACACCGAAAATAGTTAAAAACGGTGAAGGTTCGGCTCTGATGAGAAATCCTGAGAAGGCGGCCGCAATAGTAAGGGCGGTTGTGCAGCGGGTAAAGGCGCCTGTCACAGTTAAGATGCGCAAAGGCTGGGACGAGTCTTCCGTTAACGCGGTAGAGTTAGCCCGGCTGGTGGTGGACGCGGGGGTTTCCGCGGTAACAGTGCACGGGCGTACCCGCTCCCAGTTTTACACGGGGAAAGCGGATTGGGAAATCATTGCCGCTGTAAAAAAGGCGGTGGATGTTCCGGTAATCGGCAACGGGGACATCTGGACCCCGGAAGATGCCCTGGCTATGATGGAGCAGACAGGCTGCGACGGTGTTATGATCGGCCGGGCGGCGCTGGGCAACCCCTGGATTTTTTCTCAGGCCGTGCATTTTTTAAAGACAGGTGAATTACTGCCTGGTCCAACCCTAAAAGAAAGGGTGGCCACAGCTCTCAGACATTTTCACCTGCTTGTGGAAATAAAGGGTGAGATCGTGGCGGTGCGGGAGATGCGCAAACACGCCGCCTGGTACATGAAAGGACTGCGCGGGGCGGCCCGCCTGAGGGAGTTAATCAACAAAGCAAAATCGAAAGAGGAGATCAAAGAAGTTCTGGCAGGTTTGTTAACATAAACAGCAAGTATGTTGTAAACCCGTATCGTGAGTCGCCCATAAGGGCACCTCATGTTAGCTTATTAGCCGATCCATGGAGCAGGAAAAAAATATATTTTTTTCTTGGAAGGTTGATAACCATGAACCTACGGTAGTCAGCATGTAAGAAATTTAATGATTAAAATACCTGTGGCCACTTGAAATGGGCCACATTTTTTTGATAAAATCTGTATGTACACAACTCTGTGCACATAAGTATTTTTTTAATGGTTAAATTAAGGGCATCCTTACTCGTGTGCATGTGTGGGAAGAAAGAAATTTTTTGTGAATTATCCTAATGAGGGAGGTGGGTCCCCTTTCCTTATTCGGGGACGCTATGGAACTGATCCGCTTGGGAGATAAGATCATCAGCCGGCGTAAAATTGACCAGATTATAAGCGAAATCTTTAACCTCAGGGCTAAAGGTCTGTCCCAGACTGAAGTTGCCGCAAGATTGGGTGTAGACCGGACCCTGGTCTGCCGCCTGGAAAACCTCGGGGAGATTAGAAAAGGCCGCAAGTTGGCGGTGGTGGGGTTTCCCATTCTAAATAAAAAAGAGGTTGAAGAAGCGCTGGAGCGGGAAGGCGTGGACTTTGTTTTCCTGATGTCTGAGGAAGAGCGCTGGGATTTTATAAAGGAAAAGAGCGGAGTACACCTTTTTGACTCTGTCATGGAACTAATCGCTAAAGCCCATTCTTTTGACCAGGTGGTAATAATAGGCTCCAACCAGCGCATAAAAATTTTTGAGGCTGTACTGGATAAAGAAGTGGTCGGGTTTGAAATCGGTGAGTCACCCATTCAGGAAGACAAATTCGTTGAAACAGATAAGATAGTGCAACTGGTGCGGGCTATTAAAGGATAGGGGGATAATTCTTGCAGAACTTTGCCTTCATGATTCACCCGACTAACGCGGGAGATGTAGCCAGGAAATTTAAATTTGCAAGGTTTGTACCCGATCAGGTAATTGAACGGGCCTTTGCCTTGCTTCCCTCTATGAAAGTTGCTCATATTACAGGGATTCGCTCTGCCCAGGAAGAGACAGAGGGATGGTTTGTCGCCTGCCCCCTGACAACCAGGTTGATCATGAGCCTGCCACAAGAGTATGTTATAAAAAAGATCATCCAGGGAGGCCGTGTGGCAGAAAAACTGGGTGCTAAAATACTCGGCCTGGGTGCTTTCACCAAGGTGGTTGGCGACGCCGGGATAACCGTAGCCGCCAATTTAAATATCCCTGTGACCACCGGTAACAGCTATACTGTTGCAACAGCCATTGAAGCGACCAAGGCGGCGGCAGGGATGATGGGTCACGACCTGAAAAAGGCGTCAGTTGTGATCCTGGGCGCCACAGGTTCGATTGGGCGGGTATGCGCCATGATGCTGGCCAGGGATGTTCGCAATATGACCCTGGTGGCGCGGGATGAGCGCAAGTTGGAGGATCTGGCGTCAAAAATTCTTTATGATACCGGGCTTGCCGTAAAGGTGACTTCCGATACCAAAAAGGCGCTTGGTTCCGGAGATATTATAATTACTGTGACCAGCGCCGTTGATACTGTGATCGAGCCTGAAGACCTTAAAGCCGGCGCCGTGGTTTGTGATGTAGCCCGCCCCAGGGACGTATCGAAGCGGGTGGCTGAGGTGCGCCATGATGTGCTTGTCATTGAGGGGGGCGTGGTTGAAGTCCCCGGAGATGTAAATTTTAATTTGAATTTTGGTTTTCCGCCGGGCACTGCTTATGCTTGTATGGCGGAAACCATGATCTTGTCTCTGGAAAAGCGTTATGAAAGCTACACCCTTGGACGGGAACTTACCATCAAGCAGGTTGAAGAAATTTCCGTTCTCGCCAAAAAGCATGGCTTTAAAATAGGAGGATTTCGCAGTTTCGGCAAAGCTGTAACAAGTGAAGAAATTAAGGAAATCAAGCTGCGGGCCGCAGGCGTTCGCCTTATCCCGGCTTTGGCAAAATAGAAACAGGGATTAAATGCCAATCAAATGCCAATTAAATGCCTATGGGTAAGATGGCCTTGACAAAGTGGGGCCATCTTCTTATAATGTTTAGGAAAAGAAAGGCGGAAATTATCGGCGAAAAAATTGGTGTACCGGTAGTTTTATCGTTGCACTATACAAGCACTGCAAAGGGAGTTTTTTGCAGTGCTTTAAGTGTAGTAAGGGCCTTTTTGTTCTAATATCGCATAATAAAAGGGCTGGGACATATATTGTTTTGTAATGTATTCCAGAGGTAAGGAGACTATGTTGATGAAAGAAAAGGAAGTAATTTTGACTGTAAATGGACTGAAGAAGCTTGAAGACGAACTCGGGCAGCTAAAGTCTGTTAAAAGGAGAGAGGTAGCCGAGCGGATCAAACAGGCTATAGGGTTTGGTGATATCAGCGAGAACTCGGAATATGAGGATGCCAAAAATGAGCAGGCCTTTATTGAAGGGCGCATTTTAACTCTGGAAAAAATGCTTCGCAACGCCAAAATCATTGACGACGAAAACCTGGACACAAAACTGGTCTCCATTGGATCTACTGTGCTGCTGAAAGATCTGGAATGCGGCGATGAGGTTAAATATACTATTGTCGGATCAGTCGAAGCCGATCCAGAGGCAAATAAGATTTCCAATGTATCACCGGTTGGCAAGGCCATCCTGGGCCAGTCCAAGGGAAGCGTGGTTGAAGTTAATGTTCCGGCAGGGCAGCTAAAATATCAGATAATGGATATTTGCGGCAAGTGATTTTCTGGAGGGTGTAATATTGGGACATAAGAATAAAGAAGCTGAATTTAGCGCAGGGGGCGACCCGCATTGCAACCCGGAAGAGGACCTTAATGAGATGATGCGGGTTCGCCGGGAAAAACTGGGTGAAATGCGCAGTAAAGGGATTGAACCATATGGCGGCCGTTTTGAGCGCACCCATTCGGCGCGTTTTATCGTGAATAATTACCTGGCGTTGGAAAACAAGCCTGTGACTATTGCCGGCAGGATTATGTCAAAGAGGGGCATGGGTAAGGCATCCTTCGCCCACATCCAGGACGTGACCGGCCAGGTTCAGATTTATATACGTTTAAATGACATTGGCGAAAAAACGTATGATCTTTTCGGCAAGCTTGACATAGGCGATATTATAGGCGCCCATGGCAACGTTTTTAAAACCCGCATGGGAGAGATAACTGTTGCCTTGACAAAGCTCACGTTGCTCTCTAAATCATTGCGGCCGCTGCCTGAAAAATGGCATGGGCTAAGGGATGTTGAACTTCGCTACCGTCAGAGATATGTCGACTTGATCGTTAACCCCGCGGTTATGGAAGTATTCGAGACCAGGAGCAAAATTGTGCGAGCCTTTCGTAATATATTAGACGGCAGGGGTTTTTTAGAAGTTGAAACTCCGATGATGCAAGTGATCGCCGGGGGCGCCACGGCCAAACCTTTTATTACCCACCACAACGCTCTGGATATAAACCTGTTTATGAGAATAGCCCCGGAGCTTTATTTGAAGAGGCTTTTGGTAGGCGGGTTTGAGAAGGTATACGAGATCAACCGTAACTTCCGCAATGAAGGCATCTCAACCAAGCACAACCCTGAGTTCACAATGCTTGAGCTGTATGAAGCTTACGCCGACTATAACGATATGATGGACATTACTGAGGATCTTATTTCATCTGTTGCTGCCGAGGTGCTCGGTACTACTATAATTGATTATCAGGGCACCGAAATTAATCTTGCCCCGAAGTGGGCCAGGATCCCCATGCTTGAAGCGGTAAAGCAGCACTCAGGTATTGATTTCAGCCTCATTAAAACAGCCGGGGAAGCGCATCTTGCTGTGAAACAGGCGAAATTAGGCATAGAACCGGAGGCCTCTGATTCAAGAGGTTCGATATTAAACAAAATTTTTGAAGAAATGGTTGAGCCAAAATTAATCCAACCAACGTTTATTACAGACTACCCCGTGGAGATCTCGCCACTGGCCAAAAGGAAGGCCGAAGACCCCGACCTTACCGACCGCTTTGAGCTGTTTATTTACGGACGGGAAATGGCCAACGCGTTTTCAGAACTAAACGACCCCATTGACCAGAAAGGACGCTTTGTTAACCAGGCTGAAAAAAGGCGTGCCGGTGACGAAGAAGCCCATATGATGGATGAAGACTACATAAATGCCCTCGAGTACGGCATGCCGCCCGCCGGCGGGCTCGGGATCGGGATCGACCGGTTGGTGATGCTGCTCACCAATTCATACTCTATTCGCGATGTAATCCTGTTCCCTTTAATGAAACCGCGCGACTAGATTTCACGGAATCGGTCTTAACTTTAACAAAATGTCACATGCAGCCAGGTTGGTTCCGCCCGCCTGGCTTAACTGTCTTAAGGAATGGAAAGGGGCTTGGAACTGGAAATCCTCCTTATATTACCTGTAAATGCTTTGTTGACAAGCAGAACCCGAAATGTTAGGATGATATTCCGGTTGCGACGGACGGCCTGCCGGGAAAGAGAATTAAAACCTTGGAACCGAAAAATGTGCCTTTAATTACCAGTGAAAGCTTGTTGACAAGCTGGACCCCAAAATGTTAAAATAAGATTCCGGCCTGAGCGGACGATGTTACCGGGAAACAAATTTTAAAGGAATATACTGGCTTGACAACAGTATGTGTTTATGGTAACATAAGAACCCGAGGCGCTTAGAAAGGCGCTGGCCCGAAACAACCGGTCTTTGAAAACTAAACAGTGGATGGATGGAAAAGAAACACATGACTCGTCAAGTCGCAAGACCGAACGAGCAGTACATTCCAAAACAACGAAAACTAAGAGCCAATTCAAACCTTTATAATATT